>JALSGY010000067.1 GCA_026982515.1 Paracoccaceae bacterium | reverse complement strand
CTTTCCACCTCGGCGGCACCCAGCCAGAAGAACACCATCAGCGCCCCGGCGACCCCGGCGATGTAGGAAGACACCGCAAAGGCCGAAAGCTTGGCGTGCAGCGGCCGCACGCCGATCAGCTCGGCCGCGATGTCCATGTCGCGAATCATCATCCACGAACGTCCTATCCGCCCGTGGATCAGGTTCGAGGCGATCCAGGTCAGGAATACGACGATGCTCAGCACCACCAGATAGCGCACGGTCGGCGTTGCCGAGGCGCCGGTGACGATGATGCCGAAGGCCTCGCGCTGGGGCACCTCGATGGCACCGGAGTCGTTGTAGTTGTAGAGCCACGGAATGCGGATGAAGGCCCACTCCAGGAAGAATTGCGCCGCCAGCGTGGTGACCACCAGATAGAAGCCCTTGATGCGCAGGCTGGGCAGGCCGAAGACCATGCCGATCGCGGCGGCGAAGAAGCCCGAGAGCAGCACGAGGAGGATGATGTTGGTTTCCGGGAAATAGGTGGTCAGCTTGTAGGCGGAATAGGCCCCGACCCCCATGAAGGCCCCGGTGCCCAGCGAGATCTGCCCCGTATAGCCCGTCAGGATGTTCAGGCCGATGGCGGCCAGGGCGAACACCAGGAAGGGGATCATCATCGAGTTGATGAAGAAATCCGAACCGAACAGGGGTATGACGATGAAAGCGACGAACAGGTAGAAATAGATCGCTATCCTGTCCTGCAGGATCGGGAAGATCGCCGAATCCTGCTTGTAGGACGTTCTGAACTGTCCTGCTTCGCGATAGATCATTGCTGCCTATACCCTTTCGATGATTTTTTCGCCGAACAGGCCCTGCGGCCGGAACATCAGGAAGATCAGCGCCAGCACATAGGCGAACCAGCCCTCGACGCCACTGCCCATCAGCCCGCCCCAGTAGACCTCGAACAGTTTTTCGCCCATGCCGATGATCAGCCCGCCAATGATCGCCCCGGGAATGGAGGTGAACCCGCCCAGGATCAGCACCGGCAGCGCCTTGAGCGCAACGATCTGCAGCGCAAAGGATACGTCCGAGCGCGCGCCCCACATGATGCCGGTGGCCAGCGCCACGATGCCTGCGGCAAACCATACCACGGCCCAGATCTGGTTGAGGGAAATGCCCACCGACAGCGCGGCCTGGTGGTCGTCGGCCACCGCGCGCAGGGCCCGGCCGATGCGCGTCTTGTTGAAGAAGAAGGCCAGCGCGGCGACCAGAATGCCCGCGATCACCGCTGCGGCGATATCGATGTGCTGCAGGATCACGATCCCCCCGGCGACGTCGAGCACGCTGGAGCCCGTGGGCAGGCCCAGTTCCTCGGTAATCATCGATTTGGTCTCGCCACCGAAGATCAGCTCCCCCGAGCCGATCAGGAAGTAGCTCAGCCCGATGGTGGCCATGAACAGGATGATCTCGTTCTGGTTCACCATGTGGCGCAGCACCAGGCGTTCGATGCCAATCGCCATCAGCCCCATCACGCCAAGTGCCAGCAGCAGCGCCAGCCAGGCTGGCACCCCCGCCTGGTAGAAGCCCACCAGGGAAAGCGCCGCGAACACCACCATGATGCCCTGGGCGAAGTTGAACACGCCGGAAGCCTTGAAGATCAGCACATAGCCCAGCGCGATCAGCGCATAAAGCGTGCCGGTGACGAAACCCTCCCACAGCACCTGCAGCAGAAAGTCCGGCATGGTCGCCATCTGCACGAAGGGATCGGCGAAGATGTTGTAGAGCAGTTCCATCAGTGCGGCACTCCCAGATATGCATCGATGACGGCCTGATCGTTCTGCACCTCCGAGGGCAGGCCATCGGCAATCTTCTTTCCGTAATCCAGCACGACAACACGGTCGGCCAGATCCATGACCACGCCCATGTCATGCTCGATCAGCGCGATCGTGGTGCCCAGCTGGTCGTTCACGTCGAGGATGAAACGGCTCATGTCCTCCTTTTCCTCGACGTTCATCCCCGCCATCGGTTCGTCCAGAAGCAGAAGCGAGGGCTCGGCGGCCAGGGCGCGGCCCAGCTCCACCCGCTTCTGCAGCCCGTAGGGCAGCTGGCCCACCGGGGTGCGGCGGATATGTTCGATCTCGAGGAAGTCGATGATCTCCTCCACCTTGCGGCGGTGTTCGATCTCCTCCTCCAGCGCCGGGCCGTGGCGCAGCATCTGCCAGAAGAAGTTCCTGTGCATCTTCAGGGTGCGCCCGGCCATGATGTTGTCGAGCGTGGTCATCCCGGTGAACAGGGCCACGTTCTGAAAGGTGCGGGAGATTCCCTGCTTGGCCGCCTCGTAGGGCCGCATCCGCGAACGGGTCTTCCCGCCAAAGGTGATCTGGCCCTCCTGCGGGTGGTAGAACCCGTTGATCACGTTCAGCATCGAGGTCTTGCCCGCCCCGTTCGGGCCGATGATGGCCCGAATCTCGCCCTCGCGGATATCGAAGGAGATGTCGCGCAGCGCCACCACCCCGCCGAAGCGCAGGGTGATGTTCTGCAGTGCCATGAGCACGCCGCCGATCTGGCGGCCATCCTCGGTAACGTAGCCTTCCACGCCCTGATCCATCATTGTGCCGCGACCTTCCCTTCACCGACGACCGCCGCATCGCGGATCTCGAGCGTTGCCGAGATCTTGCCCTTGCGACCGTCCTCGTAGGTGACTTCGGTTTCGGTGTAGATTTCCTTCGAGCCATCGTAGAGGGCGCCGATCAGATCGGCGTATTTCTCCTCGACGATGCGGCGGCGCACCTTGCGGGTGCGGGTCATCTCGCCGTCATCGGCATCCAGTTCCTTGTGCAGGATCAGGAAGCGGTGAATCTGGCAGCCCGAGAGCATCTCGTCCTGCGCGATCGAGCGGTTCACCTCCTCCACATGCCCCTGGATCATCTCGTAGACCTTCGGATGCGCCGCCAGCTCCTGATAGGAGGCATAGGCGATGTTGTTGCGCTCGGCCCAGTTGCCCACGGCGGTGAGATCGATGTTGATGAAGGCGGTGCAGAATTCGCGCCCGCTGCCGAAGACCACCGCCTCGAGGATGTTGGGGAAGAACTTGAGCTTGTTCTCCACGTATTTCGGCGCGAACATCCGCCCGTCGGCCATCTTGCCCACGTCCTTGGCACGGTCGATGATTCTCAGGTGACCGGTGCCTTCCTCGATGAACCCGGCATCGCCCGTGGCCACCCAGCCCTCGGCATCCTTGGTGGAGGCGGTGCTTTCGGGGTTCCTGTAATACTCCACGAAAACCCCGGGCGAGCGGTAGAAGACCTCGCCGTTCTCGGCGATCCTGATCTCCACCCCCGGGCCGGGCACGCCCACGGTATCGGAACGCACCTCACCATCGGGCTGCAACGTGATGAACACCGAGGCCTCCGTCTGGCCGTAGAGCTGCTTGAGATTGATCCCCAGGGAGCGGTAGAAATCGAAGATCTCCGGCCCGATCGCCTCACCCGCCGTGTAGCCCACACGCACCCGCGACAGGCCCAGCATGTTCTTCAGCGGGCCGTAGATCACGATATCGCCCAGCCAGTACTTGAAACGGTCCCACAGGCCCACCGGCTTGCCGTCCAGGATCTGCGGGCCGACCTTGCGGGCATGTTGCATGAAGGTGTCGAACAGCCACTTCTTGACGCGGCTGGCATCCTCCATCCGGATCATCACCCCGGTCAGCTGGGTCTCGAACACCCGCGGCGGCGCGAAATAATAGGTGGGCCCGATCTCGCGCAGATCGACCATCACCGTATCGGCGCTTTCGGGGCAGTTCACGCAGAAGCCGCACCAGTAGGCCTGGCCGATGGAAAAGATGAAATCCCCCACCCAGGCCATGGGCAGGTAGGCCAGAACCTCCTCGTCGGCGGTCAGCTTGTCGAACTCGGCAGAGTTCTTCGACGACTCGATGATGTTGCGGTTGGACAGGACAACCCCCTTGGGCCGGCCGGTGGTTCCCGAGGTGTAGAGCATCACGCAGGTGTCGTCATAGCCCAGCTCATCGGTGCGCGCCGCCAGCTCCGCCCCGAAACGCTGCTGCGCGGCGCGGCCCTCGGCCTGCACGTCCCTGATCCAGTGCAGGTGGGAATGGTCGTATTTCCGCAGGCCCCGTGGCTCCACATAGATGACATGCTCTATGTGATGCACCTTTTCCTGAATCTCGATGACCTTGTCGACCTGCTCCTGGTCTTCGCAGAACACGAAGCGGGCACCGCAGTGGTCCAGCACATAGGCCATCTCTTCGGCCACCGCGTCCTGGTAGAGCGGCACCGGCACCGCACCCACCATCTGGGCCGCGACCATCGACCAGTAGAGCGCCGGCCGGTTGCGGCCGATGATGGCGACATGATCGCCCCGCTCGATCCCGAGGGTCAGCAGCCCCAGCGCAATGGCGCGGATTTCCTCGGACGCCTCAAGCCAGGTCCAGCTCTGCCAGATCCCGAATTCCTTTTCGCGGTATGCGGTCTTTGCTCCGAACTTCCTCGCGTTGCGCGCGAGCAACGCGGGTATGGACGCAAGCTCCTCTGACGCCGCCTGTTTGCCCAAGTCTTCCTCCTCCCTATGCCGGTTTCCCGGCGGCCCATGCCACCCTTGTGGTTCCTTCGGACCGGCACCACGCAACAAAGTTTCTGCGTAGAGCGCCTTGGGAAACTAAAACGGAAGGCCGTGCGAAAGTAAACAATGTGATCGGTAACAAGAGGTCATTTTTTTTAACAAGCGTTCAATTAATGATTTTTTCGCCTGCCCGGTTGTCACCTTCCCCCTGAAAACCGGCGAAACGGCGGAGTTCCCGGGCACTTGGCCGATTCGCGAACGGTTGGAGAACCCGCCATCAAAGACATTGGCAACGCCCTCGCCATGGCATAATCAGGCCCGGCAGGAGGAGCCATGACACATCTGTGGGTACGCGCCGAACAGCGCGAACATGAAGAGCGGGTGGGCCTCACACCCGAGGGCGCACGCACCCTGATCGGTGCGGGAATGCACGTCAGCGTCGAGGAAAGCCCGACCCGAGCCATCCCCATCGAGGGTTACCGGGCTGCAGGCTGCGAGATCGTGCCGCAAAACAGCTGGCCGGGCGCCCCGCCAGAGGCAATCATCTTCGGGCTGAAGGAACTCCCCGATGACGGCACGCCGCTGATCCACCGCCACATCATGTTCGGCCACGCCTACAAGGGCCAGCCCGCGGGGCGGGTACTGCTGGAGCGCTTTCGCGCCGGGGGAGGCACGCTTTACGATCTGGAATATCTGCTCGACGAGAACGGCCGCCGCGTGGCTGCCTTCGGCTACTGGGCAGGCTTTGCCGGCGCCGCGGTGGCCCTCAAGTGCTGGGCTGCCCTGAAGCGTGGAGAAATCTGCGGACCGGTCTCCACCTGGCGCGACAGCAAGGCGCTGCTGGCTGATGTGCGCGGCGAACTCGATGCCACCGGCCTGCCACGGCCCGATGCCATC
>JALSGY010000066.1 GCA_026982515.1 Paracoccaceae bacterium | reverse complement strand
AATGGCCTTGCGTGCCCGCTCGGCAAAGGCATCAAGATCGGCACCCGGGGGCAGACGCAGCCGGTAGGCCGTCTGGAAAAGCGTGCCGGGCGCAATCAGCCCCGATTCACGCAAGGCCTCGCTGCGCACGATCGTGCGCGGCCCCAGGCTGAACCCGCCGCCGCCATTGTCAGGCTCACGCAGCAAGAACGCCGTCAGCACGAACTCCTGCCGGCCCAGCCGGAAGCGCCCTCCGGGGGCGATACCCAGCCGTTCGGCCAGCAGCGGCTCCATCACCGCGCCAGGCAGGCCGCCCTGGCCGGCAAGCGCCTCTTCCAGGGTAAGGGCCGGTTCCAGCCGGACCTCGCCGTAAAGCGGATAGGCCCCGTCCACCGCCTTGACCTGGGTCAGCCCGCGGCGCGCCGTTGCGCCCTCCTGCGCCACGGCAAGCGAACGGAAATCGACGATCTCGGAAACCTCGAGGGCCGCGCCCTCCATCCAGGCGCGTTCTTCGGTGCTGGCGAAACGGTAGGTCAGCTGGATTTCGGCATCGCCACCGAGAATCGTCGCCCCCTCGCGCGACAGCCCCTGCTGGATGCTTTCCCGCACCGTCCCCACAGCGGCGATCGCAGCCACCCCCAGCGTGAGACAGGCGAGAAAGACCCACAGGCTGCGCAACCCGCCCCGCAACTCGCGGCGTGCGATGCGGGTGGCGACGCGCAGGCTCATTCGGCCGCTTCCCCGGCCTGCGGCTGGCTGATCCGGCCGTCGCGCAGGTGCACGACCCGGTCGCAACGCGCCGCCAGATCGGGAGCATGGGTAACAAGGATGAGCGTGGCCCCATGCCGGTCACGCAGACCGAACAGAATCTCCATGATGGCGTTGCCGGTGGCGCCGTCGAGATTGCCGGTAGGTTCGTCGGCCAACAGGATGTCGGGGCGCGGGGCGGCGGCGCGGGCCAGCGCCACGCGCTGCTGTTCGCCGCCCGAAAGCTGCGCCGGGTAGTGCCCGGCGCGCTCGGCCAGACCGACGGCGGCGATCTCGGCCTCGGCGCGGGCGAAGGCATCGGGAATGCCGGCCAGTTCCAGCGGCGTGGCCACGTTTTCAAGCGCGGTCATGGTGGGGATCAGATGAAAGGACTGGAAGACAACACCAAGGTGCCCGCGGCGAAAACGGGCAAGGGCATCCTCGTTCATCGCCGACAGATCGCGCCCCAGAACGCTGACCTGCCCACCGGTGGCCCGCTCCAGCCCGCCCAGCAGCATCAGCAGCGATGACTTGCCCGAACCCGACGGCCCGACCAGCCCCAGGGTTTCGCCGCGTGCGACCTCCAGGGAAATGCCGCGCAGGATATCGACGCGGCCGGTATTTGCCTGCAAGGTAAGCTGCGCGTCTTTCAGAGAGATTACCGATTCGGCCATGCCGTCTTACCCGATCCTGCTTCGCCTTGTGCAATATGGCCTGTTTGCCCGCCGCCGCAAGCTGGCAGTTGCCGCGTGGCTGCTGGGACTGGTGCTGGCGCACGCGCCGGCCAGGGCCGAAGAGCCGGTGACGGTGGCAATCCTGGGCGACAGCCTGGTGGCCGGCTACGGGTTGGCGCAGGAAGAAGGCTTCGTGCCGCAGATGCAGCGCTGGCTGGAGGCGCGCGGCATCGAGGCGCGGCTGATCAACGCCGGGGTCTCGGGCGATACCACGGCCGGCGGGCTGGCACGGGTGGCCTGGACGCTGACGCCCGAGGTGGATGCGCTGGTGGTCTCTCTGGGCGGCAACGACGTGCTGCGCGGCATCCAGCCCGAGGTGGCGCGGAAGAATCTGCAAGGGATTCTTCAGACAGCCCGGGCACAGGGCCTGCCGGTGCTGCTGGTGGGCATCCAGGCGCCGGGCAATTACGGCCCCGATTACAAACAGGCCTTCGAAGCGATCTACCCCGATCTGGCCCGCCAGTTCGACACCCTGCTTTACCCCGGCTTCCTGCAGGCGCTGACAGAAAACCCGGAGGTCTCGGCCAGCCCCGGCGATTTCCTGCAGGCCGATTTCCTGCATCCCAACGCCCGCGGCGTGGCGCTGATCGTGCAGGACATGGGCCCGCTGCTGGCCGAGCTTGTCGCCCGGGCCGGGCATTGATGGCCGGTGCGGCGCCTTGCGCGCTCAGTCCTCTTTCGGCTTGTCGTCGTAATCTCTGGAGAGGAAGCGCTGGCTGTCGCCATCCGGATCGTCGAACTGCCCGTGTTTGAGCGCCCAGTAGAAGGCGGCGAGGCCGAGGCCGCCCAGCAGCAGGGATGCCGGGATCAGGTAGACAAGCACATTCATCGCCGTATCAGCCTCATTGCGTTGAGCGAGACGCAGATGGACGAAAACGACATCGCCAGTGCGGCCGCCAGCGGCGTGGCAAAGCCGGCCAGGGCAACGGGGATGGAAACCGCGTTGTATAGCGCCGCGATGGCGAAGTTCTCCTTGATCCGGCGGGTCGCGGCGCGCGCCACCTGAACCGCCTCGGCGATCGGCGTCAGCGAGCGGCCCAGCAGCACGATGTCCGACACTACCCTGGCCGCCTCCAGCGCCGAGGCCGGCGAGATGGAAGCATGCGCCGAAGCCAGGGCCGCGGTATCGTTAAGCCCGTCGCCCACCATCAGCACCTTGCGCCCGCTCCTGGCCAGCACCGCGATGCGCGCCGCCTTGTCGGCAGGAAGAACCTGGGCCTCCCAGGCCTCGATACCCACCTTGCGGGCCACGGCGGCCACCGCCTCGGGCGAATCGCCCGACAGCAGGATCATGTCCAGGCCCATCTTGCGCAGTTCTTCCACCGCCTCTTTCGCGCCTTCGCGCAGGCTGTCGGTGAAGGTGAAGGCCATGGCCGGCCCTTCGCCCAGCTGCATGTAGGTTGCCGTGCCCGTCACTGCCCTGACCCCCAGCCACTCGGCCCGCCCCAGCCGCACCTGGCGCCCCCGATACCGGCCCTCCACCCCATGGCCTGGCACCTCGCGGATGTCCTCGACATCGGCCGGCGCAGTGCCCATGGCGGCGATCGCGGCGGCAAGCGCACGGGAAAGCGGATGCGCCGAGGCCTCGGCCAGGGCGCGCGCCACGGCCAGCTCTTCCCGGCCATGGCGGGAAAGATCGTCGGCCTCCGGTTCGCCCATGGTCAGGGTGCCGGTCTTGTCGAACACCACCGTATCCACTTCGGCCAGCCGCTCCAGCGCGGTGCCGTTCTTCACCAGCAGCCCGGCGCGGAACAGCCTCCCCGAGGCGGCCGTGGCCACCGCCGGCACCGCAAGCCCCAGGGCGCAGGGGCAGGTGATGATCAATGTCGCCACCGCGATGTTGATGGACAGGCGCGCATCTCCGGTGGCCATGTACCAGCCGATGAAGGCGAACAGCGCCAGCAGGTGCACCACCGGCGCGTAGATGGATGCCGCCTTGTCGGCCAGAGAGGTGTAGCGGTTGCGCGAGGTCTCGGCCACGGCGACCAGATCGGCCATGCGGTGCAGGGAACTGTCCTTGCCGGCGGCGGTGACGCGTACCGTCAGCGGGCCGGTCAGGTTCACCTCGCCGGCACTGACAACCGTTTCGGGGCCGGCGGCCACGGGCAGGCTCTCGCCGGTCAGGAGCGAGCGGTCCAGCTCGCTGTGGCCTTCGACGATCACCCCGTCAACGGGCACGCGGCTGCCCGGCAGCACGCGCACCAGATCACCCGCCGCCAGTTCCGAGACCGGGACCGTCTCGCCCGAAACAAGCTGAGCGCGCGGCACCTCCAGCGCGGCCAGCTCCTCGGCGGCCGAGCGCGCCACGCGGCGGGTGCGGTAATCGAGGTAGCGCCCGCCCAGCAGGAAGAAGGTAAGCGACAGGGCCGCATCGAAATAGGCGTTTTCGCCGCTTTGCGATGTTTCGTAGATCGACAGGCCCGCCGCGAGGATGATCGCCAGCGAGATCGGCACATCCATGTTGAGCCTGCGCACCCGCAGCGCCGACCAGGCCTTGGCGAAAAACGGCTGGGCCGAATAGACGATGGCCGGCAGGGCGATGATGCCGGAGATCCAGTGAAACAGATCGCGGGTGGCATCCGAAGCCCCGGACCAGACCGCCACCGAAAGCAGCATCACGTTCATCATCGCGAAACCGGCCACGGCCAGGCGCATCAGCAGCGCCCTGCCCTGGCGGTCGGTTTCGGTCATCGACAGCGAGGAGGCGTCAAGTTCATGCGCCTCGTATCCGATGCCTTTGAGCACCTCGATCAGCTGTTCGGCCGTTACCCCGGCATCGGCATCCACGCTGGCCCGCTTCAGCGTGAGGTTAACCCGAGCCGAGCGCACGCCGGGGACGGCCTCCAGCCCATGCTCCACCGCCGAGATGCAGGCCGCGCAATGGGCGGTCGGCAGCGACAGCATGATCCGCGCGCCCTCTTTTTCCGCCTCCCGGCGTGCCCGGGCAACCTGTTCGGCCGAAGGAGCCGCGACGCATGCCGGGCAGGCAGACATGTGAGGCGCATCGGGCATGATCAGTCACTCGCGTAAAGAACGATCCGCTGACGAAACTTCGTGCCGTCCTCGGCCAGGGCGGTCAGTCGCAGGTTCCACTTGCCGGGGGCGGTGCGAACCGGCGCGGTGTAGAGCTGGCCATCGTAGGAAAATTCCAGCTCCTGATCGTCCTTCACCACCGTGGGGCGGCCCAGGGTGCCGGTCAGTTCGACCGGCTGCACCGGATTGCCGTCACGATCCACGATGCTCAGCCGCAACCGCTGGCCCTCCAGGTGGGCGGTGACTTCCCAGCCAAGCGCCTGCTGTGCGGCCCGCTCCTTGTCGAAGCTCTGACTGGCGACATAGCCGTTTTTCACCTCAAGCCCCGGGAAGGTCGAGACCGCCTGGTAGGCCATGGTGAAGTTGACGGCGATGATCACGCCGAAGAAGGCCAGGACCATGAACAGAACATGCTTTCCCGTCAGCTCTTTCGCGGCTTTTTCACTCATTTTCCTCTCCCGTTGAACACGGTGTCATTGAAGGCGCGTTCGCCACTGGTCGTGTCCTCGACCCAGATGCGCACCGCAACCCGTTCGGCCCGGGCAGCCGGGCTGTCCGGCGGGGCAACGATATACACGCGCTGGCGTTTCGTCGAATCGGCAGGAACGGTGACGGTGAGCCCCTCCTCGCCTTCCAGGCTCAGGGTCAGCGGATCGTCCGAGACAAGCGACAGCTCGAATACCCGGTCCTCACCGTTCTTGTTGCGCAGACGTACATCGTAGGTGTTGCGGATCGAGCCGTCCGACAGCATCACGTATTGCGGGTTGCGCACCGGAGCGACAGACATGTCGATCTCGGAGCGCATGAACAGCGCGACGATCAGGCCGATCCCGAAGGCGCTCCACAGGGCGGTGTAGAGAATCGTCCGGGGGCGGAACACGTGCTTCCAGACACTCGGGGCCTTGCCGCCCTCGCGTTCGATCTTCTCGTCGGTGAAAGCCATATAG
>JALSGY010000065.1 GCA_026982515.1 Paracoccaceae bacterium | reverse complement strand
TGATCCCGGTTCTGCTGACAGGGCCGGGCGCGAAATCGCCCTTTTCCGCCAGGACAGGCAGTTTTCCCACCAAGGCGCTGCGCGAGGCCCACCCCGGCCTCACCGCCCGGCTGAATCATCTGATGCGGCGGGTAGAGGCGGCCCGCGCCCGCCGCAATGCCCTGCTTGCCGCCGAAAGAACCCTGGCCCTGCAGAATTTCGCCACCGTCTTTCTGGACGAATACGAAGCGCGCAAGCGCGCGCGCGGGCTGCTTGACTTCGATGATCTCATCACCGCCACGCGCCGCCTTCTGGAGGATCGTGCCGCGGCCCAGTGGGTGCTTTTCCGGCTTGATGGCGGGATCGATCACATTCTGGTGGACGAGGCCCAGGACACCAGCCCCGAACAATGGCAGCTGGTGCGGCTGCTGGCCGGCGAGTTCACCGCCGGCGAGGGCGCCCGGCCGGGGGTGCGGCGCACGCTTTTCGTGGTGGGCGACCTCAAGCAATCCATCTACTCCTTCCAGGGGGCGGATCCCCGCGCCTTCGATGAAATGCGCAGCCATTTCTCGGCCGCCTTCGAAAGGGCCGGAGAGCCGTTCCAGGAGCTGTCCCTCGATCACTCCTTCCGCTCATCCCCGGCCATCCTGCAACTGGTGGATGCTGTCTTCGCCCATGGCGGCGGGCGGGGGGTGGGCGGGCCCACCCGCCACATCGCCCACCGCCAGGACCTGCCGGGAAGGGTTGACCTGTGGCCTGTCATCCCCCCACAGGATGGCCCCGAAGACAGGGCATGGTACGACCCGCAAGACATGCTGGCCGCCAACGACCACCGGGTGATACTGGCCCGCACCATTGCCGGGACAATCCGCGACATGGTGAAAACAGGCTCTGTTCCGGGGGAAAACGGTGATTTCAGGCCGGTCCGGTACGGCGATTTCCTGATCCTCGTGCAGCGCCGCTCGGATCTGTTTCACGAGATCATCCGCGCCTGCAAGGCGCTGGGGCTGCCGATCGCCGGGGCCGACCGGCTGCGCATCGGCGGCGAGATGGCGGTGAAGGACCTCACCGCGCTGCTGTCCTTCCTGGCCACCCCGGAGGATGATCTTTCGCTTGCTGCGGTGCTGCGCTCACCGCTCTTCGGCCTTTCCGAGCAGGACCTGTTCACCATCGCCCACGCCCGCCCGAAAGGTGGGCTGTGGCCGGCGCTGACGGCCCGCCGGGCGGATTTTCCGCAAGCCTGCGAGGTGCTTTCGGATCTGCGCGATCACGCGGATTTCCTCGGGCCCTTCGATCTGCTGGAACGCATCCTCACCCGCCACGACGGGCGGCGGCGGCTGCTGGCCCGGCTCGGAACGGAAGCCGAGGAGGGGATCGACGCGCTGCTTTCCCAGGCCCTGGCCTTCGAACGCACCGAGGTGCCCAGCCTGACCGGCTTCCTTGCCTGGCTGGAAGGCGGCGAGGTGGAGGTTCGCCGTCAGCCCGAGGGCGCCGGCGACCGGATCAGGGTCATGACGACCCACGGCGCCAAGGGCCTGGAATCGGAGATCGTGATCCTTCCCGATACCGCCGATCTCCGCCCCGGCCAGGGTGATGAGCTGCTCGTCGGCAACGAAGGCGTGATCTGGCGCCCCCCCGCCGCCCTGCGCCCCCCGCTGGCCGAAGATCTGGCCGCCCGGCAGCACGAAGCCCGGGAGGAAGAGCGCATGCGGCTGCTCTATGTTGCCCTGACCCGGGCGCGCAAATGGCTGATCGTCTGCGCCTCGGGAGAGGTGAAGGAGGAAGGCGGCAGCTGGTATCGAACCGTCGAGGCCGGCATGCGCGCCGCCGGGGCAAAGCCTTTCGACTCGCCGGCGGGGCAGGGGCTGCGCCTGCAGCACGGCCAGTGGCGGGCAGCGGCCCCCGAACCAGCCACCGCCCCGGCCGAGGCATCCGCCGCATTGCCGCGCTGGGCCGGCACGCCGGCCCCGGCCCCCGTTGAGCCGCCCCGCCCGCTGGCACCCTCGGCCCTTGGCGGCGACAAGGCGCTGGCCGGCGGCGAGACCGACGAGGAGGCCGCATTGCGCCGGGGGCGGATTGTTCACGCGCTTCTGGAACACCTTCCCTCCTGGCCCGAGGACGCATGGCCGGACAGGGCCGGGGAAATCCTGACGCTGAGCGGCGAGAGCCTGTCCGGGGCAGAGGCGGAGGATATTGTGAAGGAGGCGATAAACCTCCTGAAATCCCCTGAACTAGAGACCATTTTCGCCCCTGATGCCCTGGCCGAGGTGGACCTTTCCGCCACCTTGCCGGAGCTTGGCGGCCAGCGCATTCATGGTACGGTGGACAGGCTCGTTGTCGGCCCCGAACGCGTGCTTGCGGTTGACTTCAAGTCCAACAGCATCGTCCCGCAACACCCCGGCGAGGTGCCCCCGGGCATCCTGCGCCAGATGGCCGCCTATCATGCCGCGCTTTCCCTGATCTACCCGGACCGGCCCGTCGAATGCGCCATCGTGTGGACACGCACCGCCCGGCTGATGCCGCTGCCCCACGACATCATGCGCCAATCCCTTCGCGTGCTCACGACTTCTTGACGATCCCCCGGCCTGTTCATAGGTTCCGCCCAACCAGCCAGATATCAGGAGAAACTCAATGGCAACCCTCGCAGTAACCGACGCCACCTTCGACCAGGAGGTCCGGAACTCGGACGTTCCCGTCGTCGTGGATTTCTGGGCAGAGTGGTGCGGACCGTGCAGGATGATCGGCCCGGCGCTCGAGGAACTTTCCGAAGAGCTTGCCGGGAAGGTGAAGATCGTCAAGGTCAACGTTGACGAAAACCCCAATACGCCGGCCCAGATGGGGGTGCGCGGCATTCCGGCGCTGTTCCTGTTCAAGGACGGCCAGGTGGTGTCCAACAAGCTCGGTGCCGCGCCCAAGGCAGCGCTGGAGAACTGGATCAAGGATTCCATCTGATCCCGTTCACGGAAAGGCACATGAAAAACGGGGCGCGCTCTTTTGTGCCCCGTTTTCATTTGCGCAGCGCTTGCGGCGCCTGCACCGGCCGGCACGCCGCCCCTATACCCGCCATCCACGGGCGCGCACCGTGGCGAGTATCTTTTCCTCCGCCTCCTCGCGGCCGGCGTTGATCGACATCTCCTGAAGGAACCAGAACAGGTACCGGTCGTAATCCGGCCGCAGGTTTCGCACCATGCGGAACGCCTCGGCCACGCCCAGATCGGGGACATTGGCGCAGATGTGGTGAAAATCTATCCGCCCGAACAGCACCGCCGGCTTGCCGAAGAAGACCCCGGCGAGCGCCGCGCCCGAGTTCTGGGTGACGATGTAATGACAATCGCGCGCCAAGTCGCCCGGATCGCCGCGCGTCACTTCCAGGTTGGAAAACCGCCGCGAGAGATCTTCCAGCGCCTGCAGTTCGGCCGGCGTGTAGTTTTCCTTCGGGTGCAGGGTGGCGATGACCTTCCGATAGGGCTCGAAGCGGATCACCTGTGACAGCATGTCCATGGGGCTCATGGCCTGAAAGCTGCGGTGCTTCAGCAGCCGCCCCTGAAGGGGAACGTAGATGAATCCCTCGTCGCCGGCCGGGCGCTCGCCGTACAGACGCCGGCGCCAGAAGGCGGCAAAGCGGCGCGCCGCCTCGCCGTCCACCTCCTCGGGCCGGAAATCCGCCCGTGCCACCGAACCCTCCCAGCGCCTTGCGGTCTTCTCGATCCGCCAGAACGGGTAGTGATAGGCCAGGCGCATCGTCAGCGCCCGCTCGTGGAAGGGATCCTCCATGAAGAACATCGCATAGCCCGGATCGGCCACCGAGGAGAGCAGCTCGGCATCTGAATTTCCCCGGAACAGACACGTGATTCCCACCGAGGCGAAGGCCGCCTCCATCCGGTTGATGACATTGATCCGCCCCGCCTCCGCGCGCAGGCGCATCTCTTCCTCGAGGTAGAAGGTGAGTGTCCTTTCGCCATCCATCGCCCGAACGGTAGGGGCCCGTGCCACGCGCATCAAGCGAAAGCCGCTTGTGCCGGTGCGCGCCGGTGTCCATATAATCCGCGACCACGAAAAGGAGGCGACATTGGCGCAGGAACGGTTCCCCGGCTGGCACGGCACCACGATCATCGGCGTGCGCAAGGGTGGCGAGGTGGTAATCGCCGGCGACGGGCAGGTGAGCCTCGGGCAGACGGTGATCAAGGGCACCGCGCGCAAGGTGCGCCGGCTGAGCAGCGGCGGGCAGGACGTGGTTGCCGGTTTCGCAGGCTCCACCGCCGATGCCTTCACCCTGCTGGAGCGGCTGGAGGCCAAGCTCGAGGCCACGCCGGGGCAACTGGCGCGCGCTGCCATCGAGCTGGCCAAGGACTGGCGCACCGACAAGTATCTGCAGAAACTGGAGGCGATGCTGATCGTCACCGACGGGTCCGACCTGCTGGTGATCACCGGCGCCGGTGACGTGCTGGAGCCCGAACATGACGTCACCGCCATCGGCTCGGGCGGCAATTTTGCACTGGCTGCGGCGCGGGCGATGATGGACAGCGACATGAGCGCCGAGGAAATCGCCCGCAAGGCCATGGGCATCGCCGCCGACATCTGCGTTTACACAAATGGCAACCTGACGGTGGAGACGATACGCAAATGACAGACCTGACCCCGCGCGAGATCGTCTCGGAGCTTGACCGTTTCATCATCGGCCAGAAGGACGCCAAGCGTGCCGTGGCCGTGGCTCTGCGCAACCGCTGGCGGCGCAAGCAGCTGGATCCGGCGCTACGCGAGGAGGTCTATCCCAAGAACATCCTGATGATCGGCCCCACCGGGGTGGGCAAGACGGAGATCAGCCGCCGCCTTGCCCGCCTGGCCCGCGCCCCCTTCATCAAGGTCGAGGCGACCAAGTTCACCGAAGTGGGCTATGTCGGGCGTGACGTGGAACAGATCATCCGCGATCTGGCGGAAGCCTCCATCACCATGACCCGCGAGCGCATGCGCGAAGAGGTGAAGGCCGCCGCCCGCAAGGCCGCCGAGGAACGGGTGCTGCGCGCCATCGCCGGCGAGAACGCCCGCGAGCAGACGCTCGAGATGTTTCGCGGCAAGCTCAAGCGCGGCGAGCTGGACGACACCGTGATCGAACTGGACGTGGCCGATACCTCCTCGCCGCTGCCGATGTTCGAGATCCCCGGCCAGCCGGGACAGATGGGCGGGGCGCTGAACCTTGGCGACCTGTTCGGCAAGGCCTTCGGCGGGCGCACGGTGCGCCGGCGCATGACAGTAGCCGAAAGCCACGATGTGCTGATCAACGAGGAGGCCGACAAGCTGCTCGACGAGGAAACCGTCACCCGCTCCGCCATCGAGGCGGTGGAACACAATGGCATCGTCTTCCTCGACGAAATCGACAAGGTCTGCGCCCGCTCCGACATGCGCGGCGCCGATGTCTCGCGCGAGGGCGTGCAGCGCGACCTGCTGCCGCTGATCGAGGGCA
>JALSGY010000064.1 GCA_026982515.1 Paracoccaceae bacterium | reverse complement strand
CAGGACGGTGCCCGCGACGGGCTTGAAACAGGCATTCATGCCCGAAGCTTACGGCCTGCGCCCCGGTCAATCAACCGCACCCGGGCCGCATCGAAGCGCTTGCGGCATGCCCCGGTCGGGCTTAGGCTTGCACCATGGAACAGCCTGCCCCTCTTGTCGATCCGTTCGCCCGCGCCGTCACCTACCTGCGGGTCTCGGTGACGGACCGCTGCGATTTCCGCTGCACCTACTGCATGACGGAACACATGGAATTCCTGCCCAAGAAGGAAATCCTCACCCTCGAAGAGCTGGATCGCATGTGCACCGCCTTCATCCGGCTGGGGGTGCGCAAGCTGCGCATCACCGGGGGCGAGCCGCTGGTGCGGCGCAACATCATGATGTTCTTCCGGGCCATGTCGCGACACCTCGAAAGCGGCGCGCTGGAGGAGCTGACGCTTACCACCAACGGCTCGCAGCTGCACCGCTTCGCCGATGAGCTCTTCGCCGCGGGCGTGCGGCGGGTCAACGTCTCGCTCGACACCCTGAACGAGGAGAAATTCGCCCGCATCACCCGCTGGGGCCGCCTGCCCCAGGTGCTGCGCGGGATCGAGGCCGCGCAGGCCGCGGGGCTGCGGGTCAAGATCAATGCCGTCGCGCTGCGCGGCTTCAACGAGGACGAGCTGTTTACCCTCACCGAATGGTGCGCCGCGCGCGACATGGACCTGACCTGGATCGAGGTCATGCCCATGGGCGAGATGGACGGGACCGACCGCGTCGGCCAGTACTGGCCGCTGACCGAGCTGCGCCAGCAGCTGGCCGGGCGCTACACGCTCATCGATCTGGCCGAGCGCACCGGCGGCCCGGCGCGCTACGTGCGGCTGGAGGAAACCGGCCAGAAGATCGGCTTCATCACGCCGCTCTCGCACAATTTCTGCGAAAGCTGCAACCGGGTGCGCCTGACCTGCACCGGCGAGCTCTACATGTGCCTCGGCCAGGAGGACCGCGCCGATCTGATCACCCCGCTGCGCGCCCACCCCGAAGACGACAGCCCGCTGATCGAGGCCATCCGCGCCGCCATCACCCGCAAGCCGAAGGGCCACGACTTCGACTATTCACGCCAGCGCCCCGACGGCCAAGTCTCGCGCCACATGAGCCACACCGGCGGCTGAGGCGCGCCGTCCCACCTTCGATGCCTTGAAAATATCCCCGCCGGAGGCATGAAACACCATCCCCCGCGCCGAAGATCGAATGCCTCCGGCGGGAGTATTTCCCGACAGAAGAAGGGGCGCGCTATTGCGGCTTGCGCACGATCAGGTCAATCAGCGCCGACTTGCCCGAGTGGCCGCGTCCTTCCTGCACGTCGCGCTCGTATGAGGCCAGACGCTCGATCTGCCACTCCCCGAAGGCCTCGCGCAGCAGTTCCTCGGTATACATGTTCTCGACAAAGGGCGGGCCGCCAGTGCCCAGCGCGATCTGCTCCGGGCGGTAGCCGTGCAGCATCAGCACCCCGCCGGGGCGCAGTGTGCGCTTCAGATCGGCGAACTGGCCGATGCGTTCTTCGGGGCCGAAGAACTGGATGAAGATCCCCACCACCAGATCGAAGCGGCCCTCCTCCCAGTCCCGGCCGTGCCAGTCCGATACGGTATAATCCACCTCCACCCCGCGCTCGGCGGCCAGCGCGCGGGCCCGTTCCACCGCCGTGGGAGAAAGATCGAACGCGCTCACCCGCAGGCCCCGCTCGGCCATGAAGACGGAATTGCGCCCCTCGCCATCGGCTACCGAAAGCGCCTCGAGCCCCGGTTTCAGCCAGCCCGGATTCTCGGTGAGGAATTTCGCCGGCGCACGGCCGAAGAGGTAATCCTCCGAGGCGCTGTATCTTTCTTCCCACATGGCGTTCTCCTTCAGTCCCTGCGGTAGCGGGCGACGAAATTGCGCAACAGCCGCGCCGGCGCATGCACGTTTGCGCGGTGGCACATTTCGGTCAGCCGTTCGGCCTCTTCGGGGCGGAAATAGCCCTCGTTGCGATAGATGCGGATGCGCAGGGCAAAACCGGCCGCATCGGCCTCGGGGTGAAACTGGGTGGCATAGACGTTGCGGCCGTAGCGGATCATCTGGAAGGGACAGCTGTCGGAGACCAGCAGATGCGCACAACCCGCGGGCAGTTCCTGCAGCGCCTCCTTGTGGCCCACGAAGGCCTCGAAAGCCCCGGGCATCCCCTCCATCAGAGGGTCGTCCCGGCCGGCCTCGGTGATCCGGCACAGCGCGGTGCCGGGCTTTTCGCCATAGCGCGCCTTGCTCACCTCGGCGCCCAGGTGGTGGCCGAGGATCCCGATCCCGTAGCAGCAGCCCAGGAAGGGGATGTCGTGGGCGGTGATCTGCGGCATCAGCCCCATGACCATCTCCTCGATGCGTGCCTCGGTCGGGGTCTTTTCCCCGGGCGGATCGGAGACACACCCCGGCCCGCCGCCAACGATCACCCCCGAATGGGCGGACAGGTCCAGATCCGCCGGCAGATCGTCGCGATCCATGCGGATGCGCCGCACCTGATCGGCAGACAGCCCGCCCATCCGCATGATGGCGCGAAACTCGTCGTCGGCGGCCTCGGTCTCGGGGCGCAGCTGCAGGACAAGAAAGGGTTTCATCCGGTCCGTCCGCGGCTCAGGCCGCCGGCATCCTCTGTTCGACGATCTCGGCCCAGAAGCTGCAGCCGGCGGGAATCGCATCATCGTCGAAGTTGTACTGTGGGTGGTGCACCATCGGCGTATCGCCGTTGCCCACCAGGATGTAGGCCCCCGGCCGCGCCTCCAGCATGAAGGCGAAGTCCTCGCCCCCCATGATCGGCGGCGCCTCCAGCGGGGCATTGCCGGATACCGCCCGGGCGGCTTCGGCGGCGAATTCCGTCTGCTCCCGTGCGTTGACCATCACCGGATAGCCCCGTTCGTAGTTCACCCGCGCCTCGGCGCCGAAGGCCTCGGCGGTGGCGGCGGCGATCCGTTTCAGCCTCTCCTCGGCCAGGTCACGCACCTGCGGGTCGTGGCTGCGCACCGTGCCGCGCAGCACCACGTGCTGGGGAATCACGTTGTGCGCCTCGCTCTCGGTGCGGAAGGAACACACCGACACCACCACCGAATGCAGAGGATCCACGTTGCGGCTGGCGATCGACTGCAGCGCCACAACGATGTGGCTGGCCGCCAGCGTGGTGTCGATCGCGTCATGGGGCTTGGCCGCGTGGCCGCCCTTGCCCTCGACCTCGATCTCGAACTGGTCGGCGGCGGCGAAGAACGGCCCCGGGCGGATCGCGAACTGGCCGACCGGCAGGCCGGGCATGTTGTGCATGCCGTAGATCTCCTGGATGGCGAAACGTTCCATCAGCCCCTCGTCAACCATCACCTTGCCGCCGCCGCCGCCCTCTTCGGCGGGCTGGAAGATGACCACCACCGTGCCGTCGAAGTTGCGCGTCTCGGCCAGGTATTTCGCCGCCCCCAGAAGCATCGCCGTGTGCCCGTCGTGGCCGCAGGCATGCATCACGCCGGGGGTTTTCGAGGCATATTCCACGCCGGTGGCCTCGAAGATCGGCAGCGCATCCATGTCGGCGCGCAACCCGATCACCTTGCCCGAACCGTTGCTCCTGCCGCGGATCACCCCCACCACGCCGGTCTTCGCGATGCCCTCGATCACCTCGTCGCAGCCGAATTCGCGCAGTTTCCCGGCCACGATTCCGGCGGTGCGATGCGTGTCGAACAGAAGTTCGGGGTTTTCGTGCAGGTCGCGACGCCAGGCGGTGATCTCGGGCAGAAGTTCGGCAAAGCGGTTGCGGATGGGCATGGGCTACTCCTTTGTCAGATCGTCGATCAGGCGGCGGATGAACCGTTCGCCGGCCTGCAGTTGTTCGATGGCGATGAATTCGTCGCCCTGATGGGCCTGGGCGATGTCGCCGGGGCCGCAGACCACCACCGAGTAGCCCCGCTCCTGGAACTGGCCGGCCTCGGTGGCATAGCTGACCGCATGGGTGCCGTTGTCGCCGGTGATCCGGCGCGCCAGCGCCTCGGCCGCGCCGCCCTCTTCGGGGGCGAGCGCCGGCACGGTGGGCCAGACGTCCAGCACCACCCCGGCCTCGGGGTGGCGGGCGCGCAGCGCCGCATCCAGCGCCTCGGCCTCGTCGCGCAGGCGGGCCAGCCAGCCCTCGGGCGAATCGCCCGGAACGCAACGGAATTCCAGACCGAAGCGGCATTCCTTCGCGGTGATGTTCTGGGCCGTGCCGCCGCTGACGGTGCCCACGTGCAGCGTGGTGAAAGGCGGCTCGAACAGGCGGGCCGGGCCTTCGGGATCCCGCGACTGGATGTCCTCGTTCATCCGGTTGGCCCAGTCGATCAGCCGCGCCCCCTCCATCACCGCCGAGACGCCCTGCGGCAGCAGCGAGGAGTGTACCTCGTGCCCCCTCACCCGCACGTCGGCCCCGGCCATCGCCTTGTGCGCGGTGACCACCTGCATCATCGAGGGCTCGCCCACGATCACCAGATCGGCGCGCGGCAGCGTGGCGATCATCTCGTCGATCATCGCCGGCGCGCCGGTGCAGCCCACCTCCTCGTCATAGCTCAGCGCGATCTGCAGCGGCCGCCTGAGCCCCGCCTCCAGCGCCGCGGGCACCGCTGCCAGCGCCAGCGCCACGAAACCCTTCATGTCGCAGGTGCCGCGCCCATGAAGCCGGCCCGCACGCTCGGTCAGGGTGAAGGGATCGCTGCTCCAGGCCTGGCCCTCCACCGGCACCACGTCGCTGTGGCCCGACAGGACGACCCCGCCTGCCACCTCGGGGCCGACATTGGCAAAGAGCGCGGCATGGGTGCGCGCCTCGTTCCATACCCGGTGCGCCTTCACCCCGCAGCCGGCAAGATACTCTTCCACCCAGTCG
The DNA here is from genome assembly GCA_026982515.1 of Paracoccaceae bacterium. Lineage (GTDB taxonomy): Bacteria > Pseudomonadota > Alphaproteobacteria > Rhodobacterales > Rhodobacteraceae > S012-89. Next base: position 552 of record JALSGY010000064.1, on the reverse strand, counting down.
ATCAGCGCGAGGTTGCTGTTTTCGCTGATGGTCGGGAAGGCCACCAGCCGTTCAAGTATCTCGCGTGCCGACAGCCCGCCTGCCATCTTTTCCTCCCGTTCGACCCCCGCAACCCTGCGGTGAGCGACGGCAATGGTCAAGGCCCGGCCGGCCTGTTTGATTGAATGATCAAAATTTTCCGCACCAACGAAACATATTCCTTGCCCGAAAAAATTTTTTAATGATATCCTTCGCCTAATGCGTGCATCCGGGCATCGGCTCCGGCAAGCCGCACAAGAAGAACAAGTGCCGACTGGGGGGTCATACATGCCCGATGGGGCTGCGCCTGTCCTTGATGTGAAGGACCTCAAGACCGTATTCCTGACCCGGTCTGGAGAAGTACACGCCGTCAACTCCGTCAGCTTCGATCTGCGCCCCGGCGAACTGCTGGGCGTGGTGGGGGAATCGGGCTCGGGCAAGTCCGTGACCATGATGTCGCTGATCGGCCTGCTGCCCTCGCCACCTGCCGAGGTGCGCCAGGGCCGGGTTCTTTTCGATGGCCTGGACCTGCTG
>JALSGY010000063.1 GCA_026982515.1 Paracoccaceae bacterium | reverse complement strand
GTGGCCAGCCCCAGCGCGCGGCCCAGTACGGCCCCCTCACCCCCGGCTTCGTCGAGGTGCCGCACTGCCTGGAATACCGCGCCCAGTGGGAGGTGGAAAACTATGGCGAGCACGCGGCGCAGGCCATCGAGGAGGTGATCGAAAGAGAGGGCCCCGACGAGATCGGCCTGCTGTGTCTGGAGCCCATCACCGCCGGCGGCGGTGTCATTCCCCCTCCTGCGGGCTACTGGGAGCGGGTCCAGGAGATCTGTCGCAAGCACGACATCCTGCTGCATCTCGACGAGGTGGTCTGCGGGGTGGGCCGCACCGGCGCGTGGTTCGGCTATCAGCACTATGGCGTGCGGCCCGATTTCGTGACCATGGCCAAGGGCGTGGCCTCGGGCTATGCGGCGATTGCCTGCACGGTGACCACCGAAGCGGTGTTCGAGATGTTCAAGGATGCCCCCGACGATCCGCTGAGCTATTTCCGCGACATCTCCACCTTCGGCGGCTGCACCGCCGGGCCGGCGGCGGCATTGGAGAACATGGCGATCATCGAACGCGAGGGGCTGCTGGAGAACACCAGGGACATGGGCGCGCGGCTGATGGCCAATCTGTACGCGTTGATGGACAGGCACGCGGTGATCGGCCACGTGCGCGGCAGGGGGTTGTTCTGCGGCGCCGAGCTGGTCGCCGATCGGGCAACGAAGGAACCCGTCGATGAACGCCAGGCCCAGGCCGTGGTGGCCGAATGCATGGCGCGGGGGGTGATCGTCGGGGTCACCAACCGCTCCCTGCCGGGCTACAACAACACGCTATGCTTTTCGCCGGCCTTGATCGCCACCGAAGACGACATCGACGAGATCACCGAAGCCGTGGATGCGGCGCTGACGAAGGTGTTCGGCTGAAGGCCACGCCCATCGCCAACAGTCTTGGTTTTGCGATCGCCGCCGGGGCGGCTAGACTCCGGCCAGTTTCAGCAGGATATCGGGCCAGCCGTGGCGATCTCACCGGAAACCTTCTTTCTCGACCCGCGCACCGGGGGCACGCTGCAGCAGCAGATCCGGCGCCTGGTGATCGAGGCGGTTCTGGCCGGGCGATGCCAGCCCGGCCAGAAGATGCCCTCCACCCGCCGCCTGGCGGCTCATCTGGGGGTGAGCCGGATCACCGTATCCCTGGCCTATGCCGATCTGGTAGCCAACGACTATCTCACCGCACGCGGCCGTTCGGGCTATTTCATCTCCGATCGCGCGCCGCAGGTGCCGCGCTTCGACACGCCTTGCGAGGAAACCGCCGATAACGTGGACTGGACGCGCGCCCTGGGCCGCCGCTTTGCCGGCAACCACGCCCCCGAGCGCCCCGCCAACTGGCGCGACTACCGCTTTCCCTTCATCTACGGGCAGGCCGACGCGCGGCTTTTCGATCACCGTAACTGGCGTCAATGCGCCCTGCAGGCCCTGGGCAAGAAGGATTTTCCCGCCCTTACCGCCGATTACTACGACAGCGACGACCCTCGCCTGGTGGAATACATCCTGCGCCACATCCTGCCCAGGCGCGGGATCGCCGCGCGCCCGGACGAGGTGCTGCTGACGCTGGGGGCGCAGAACGCCCTGTGGCTGAGCGCGCAGATCCTGCTTACCCAGCGGCGCACCGCGGCGATGGAAAACCCCTGCTACGGGGCGCTGCGCGAGATCCTCTCGCAAAGCCGCTGCAACACGCTTTCGGTCGATGTGGACGAGCACGGCCTGCCGCCCGAGCGGTTGAGCCCCGAGGTGGATGTGGTCTTCACCACCCCCAGCCACCACGCGCCCACCAACGCCACCATGCCGCTGGCCCGCCGTCAGGCCCTGCTCGAACGCGCCTCGGCCGATAATTTCCTCGTGGTCGAGGACGATTACGAATTCGAGATGTCCTTCCTCTCGCCCCCCTCCCCGGCGCTGAAATCGCTCGACCGGGCAGGACGGGTGATCTACATCGGCTCATTTTCCAAGTCGCTGTTTCCAGGGCTGCGGCTGGGCTATCTGGTCGGCCCCGCCCCCTTCATCCGCGAGGCCCGGGCCCTGCGCGCGCAGGTGGTGCGCCACCCGCCGGGGCATATCCAGCGCACCGTCGCCTATTTCCTCTCGCTGGGGCATTACGACGCCCAGATCAGCCGCATGGCCCGCGCCTTCAGCCGCCGCCGCGCGGTCATGGAACAGGCGATCGCCGAACACGGGCTGGAGGTGGCCGGCGCCACCGGCGCGGGCGGCTCCAGCTTCTGGATGCGCGCCCCCGAGGGGGTGAACACCGCCCGCCTGGCGCGCGCCCTGCGCCGGCAAGGAGTGGTGATCGAGCCGGGCCACAGCTTTTTCGACCCCGAAGAGAACAACACCGCCTTCTACCGGCTGGCCTATTCCTCGATTCCTGCCGAGCGCATCCCCGAGGGCATTGCCCGGATCGCCGCCGCCATGGGCTGATCTGGCCATATCCACGCGCGTCATCTGGCCCTATCAGGCGGCCCTCGCGCCGCGTAGTTTGCCCCTGTCAGACAAGGCCGCCCATGGCCCGGGAAATCCTTTCGCGCGGGAGTGCACGACAATGAAAATGACCACCGAGGAAGCCTTCGTCAAAACCCTGCAGATGCACGGAATCGAACATGTATTCGGCATCATCGGCTCGGCCTTCATGCCGATTTCCGACCTCTTTCCCAAGGCCGGCATCACCTTCTGGGATTGCGCGCACGAGGGCTCGGGCGGGTTCATGGCCGACGGCTTCACCCGCGCTTCGGGCAAGATGAGCATGATGATTGGCCAGAACGGCCCCGGCATCACCAATTTCGTTACCGCCGTGAAGACCGCCTACTGGAACCATACGCCGCTACTGCTGGTCACCCCCCAGGCGGCCAACAGGACCATCGGCCAGGGCGGTTTCCAGGAGGTGGAACAGATGCGCGCCTTCGCCGACATGGTGGCCTGGCAGGAAGAGGTGCGCGACCCCAGCCGCGTGGCCGAGGTGCTCAACCGGGTGATCATGGCGGCCTGGCGGGCTTCGGCCCCGGCCCAGATCAACATCCCGCGCGACGTCTGGAACCAGGTGGTGGACATCGAGCTGCCGCAGGTGCTGAACATCGTCCGGCCCGCCCCCGCGCCCGGCGCCCTCGACCGGGCGGCCCGCCTGCTGGCCGGGGCGAAGACGCCGGTGATCATCAACGGCGCCGGGGTGGTGCTGTCGGGCGCGATCGACGCCACGGTGGACCTGGCCGAGCGGCTGAGCGCGCCGGTGTGCTGCGGCTACCAGCACAACGACGCCTTCCCCGGCGCCCATCCGCTGCACGTGGGGCCACTGGGCTACAACGGCTCCAAGGCGGCGATGCGGCTGATCGCCGAGGCCGACGTGGTGCTGGCGCTGGGCACACGGCTCAACCCGTTTTCCACCCTGCCCGCCTACGGCATCGACTACTGGCCAGGGGATGCCCGGCTCATCCAGGTGGAAATCAAGCCCGAGCGCATCGGGCTCACCAGGCCCGTGGACGTGGCCATTGTCGGCGACGCCCGCAAGGTGGCCGAGGGGCTGCTGGCACGCTTGCCCGAGCGCGACCCGGACAGCGCCCGCCTTGGCCGTATCGCCCAGGAGAAAAGCGCCTGGGCGCAGGAGCTTTCCTCGATGGACCACGAGGAAGACGACCCGGGCACCACCTGGAATGCCCGCGCCCAGGCCGCCAGGCCCGGCTGGATGAGCCCGCGCATGGCCTGGCGCGCGATCATGCAGGCGCTGCCGGACGAGGCGATCATCTCCTCCGACATCGGCAACAACTGTGCCATCGGCAATGCCTATCCCAGCTTCTCGGGGGGCCGGCAGTATCTTGCGCCGGGGATGTTCGGCCCCTGCGGCTATGGTCTGCCCGCGATCGTCGGTGCCAAGATCGCCCGGCCGGACAGCCCGGTGGTGGGCTTTTCCGGCGACGGGGCCTTCGGCATCGCGGTGACGGAGCTTACCGCCATCGGGCGCCCCGAGTGGCCCGCCATCACCCAGGTGGTCTTCCGCAACCACCAATGGGGCGCCGAGAAGCGCAACTCCACCCTGTGGTATGACGACAACTTCGTCGGCACCGAGCTGAACGAGCAGGTCTCCTATGCGGGCATCGCCGAGGCCTGCGGGCTGAAAGGCGTGGTGGTGCGCACCATGGAAGAGCTCACCGAAGCCCTGCGCACGGCGATCGACGAACAGATGAATCTCGGCGTGACCACCCTGATCGAGGCGATGATCAACCAGGAACTGGGGGAGCCCTTCCGCCGGGACGCCATGAAGAAACCGGTGGAGGTGGCCGGCATCGACGCCGCCGACATGCGGCCGCAGAAAGGGGCCTGAAATGGCGAACACGGGGCCGGTGCTGGTCATCAACGCCGGCTCGTCCTCGGTGAAATACGCGGTGTTCGACGGCAGTCCGGCCGAGCTGGCCCGCGGCATGGTCGAGGTCGGAACCGGGGGCGGGGCCCCGGCGCAAGAGGGCGCGGCGCGGCGGCGCCGGGCAGAGGATCACGCCCGGGCGCTCGACCCGATCCTCGATGAACTCGGGGCCCGGGGCCTTCCCCTCTCCGCCCTTGGCGCCGCCGCTCACCGGGTGGTGCACGGCGGCACCGGCCTGACGGGCCCCCGCCGCATCACACCTGAGGTTCTCAAGGAGATCCGCGCCTGCATTCCCCTGGCCCCCTTGCACAATCCCCACAATCTTGCCGCCATCGAGGCATTGGCAGGCCTGGCACCCGATCTTCCCCAGTTCGCCAGTTTCGATACCGCCTTTCACGCCACCAACCCGGAGGTGACCCGGCGCTATGCCCTGCCCGATTCCGAAGACGCCGCCGGCATCCGCCGCTACGGCTTTCACGGCCTGTCCTATGCCGGGCTGGCGCGGCAGTTGCCCGAGATTTCCCGCGCTCCCCTGCCGCGCCGGCTGCTGGCAATGCATCTGGGCAACGGAGCAAGCCTGTGCGCCATGGTCGAGGGGCGCTCGGTGGCCACCACCATGGGCTACTCGCCGCTGGAAGGGCTGACCATGGGCACCCGCGCCGGCAACATCGACGCCAACGCGGTGCTGCGGATGGTGGCCCGCCACGGGGCGGCGCGCACCGGGCAGATCCTCAACTTCGAAAGCGGCCTGCTGGCGCTGGGCGGCAGCGCCGACATGCGCGAGCTGGCCGCCTCGGGCTGCCAGCGTGCGGTTTTCGCAATCGAACATTTCTGCCACTGGGCCCTGCGCCATGCAGGTGCAATGATCATGGCCATGGGCGGGCTCGATGCGGTGGCCTTTACCGGCGGCATCGGCGAAAATGACGCCGCAGTACGCCAGCGCATCATGGCCGGGCTGGAATGGCTCGGCCTGGCCGCCGATGCCAGGGCCAATGCGCAAGGCCGGGCACGGCTGCATGTGGAGGGCTCGAAGGTCGGGGCCTGGATCGTGCCGGCCCGCGAAGAGCTGGTGATCGCCCAGGATGCCCTGGCGCTCATGAACCGGGGTG
>JALSGY010000062.1 GCA_026982515.1 Paracoccaceae bacterium | reverse complement strand
CCCGAAGGGGTTTACCCCCAGCCATGTGTGAATCCCGCCGATCACGGCAAAAAGCACGATCGTGATCACACCAAGCCGGATATCGCCCTTCACGCTGCCTTCCGCGTAGGGCACGTAGTCGGGCTCGGCGCGGTTGATCATCCACATCGAAAGCACGGCCCACAGCCCCAGCCCGCCGAACAGCACCAGAGAGGGCAGATCACCGTTGACCAGCAGGTGCGCCACCACCCATACCAGCAGGCCGGTCAGCATCGGGTGGCGGATCACGCCGCGCAGGCGGCTTTTCGATCTGCCCACCCCCATCAGCGCCACCGCCGGCACCATCAGCAGGTTATTGAGATAGAGGGCCCAGTCCCCCAGCTGCCACAGCGGCGTGGGATCGGCGGCCTTGTAGCCTTTCACCATCAGCCACAACGCCCCCAGCGAGGCCACCGCCACAAGCCCCTTCCCCGCATTGCCCATGCGGCTGCGAAGCTCCGGCGCGAGGCGCTTGAATTCATGTGCCACGCCCCACAGAAGAATACCAAGTATCAGCCAGCCCATCTATTTCTCCATCTCGGCTATCGCTTCCATTTTCGCGAGCACCGCCCGCGCGGTCACGATATGCAGATTTTCGACGATCCTGCCATCAACAACTGCGATAGCCTGCCCGGCAGCCTGCGCCTTTTCCCAGGCTGCGATCTGGCGGCGGGCCAGTTCGATCTCCTCCGGGCTGGGGGAGAAAACCTCGTTGGCCACCGCAAGCTGGGCCGGATGGATCAGCGTCTTGCCGTCAAACCCCATGTCGCGGCCCTGTTCGCATTCGGCACGCAGGCCGTCCTCGTCCTTGAAGGCATTGTAGACACCATCGATACAGACGATACCTGCCGCCCGTGCCGCCAGCAGGCACAGCTGCAACGAGGCAGTCAGCGGCGCGCGCCCCGGAACGGCCCGGCAGCCCAGCTCCTTCGCCAGATCGTTGGTGCCGAGGACGAAACCGGCCAGCCGCGGGTGTGCCGCGATCGCGGCGGCATTCAGCACCCCGCGCGCCGTTTCCATCATCGCCCAGAGCGCCACCCCGGGCGCCGCCCCGGCCAGTGCCTCCAGGTCGGTCGGGGTCTCGACCTTGGGCAGCAGGAGGCCGTCGATCTCAAGCCCGGCAAGGGCCGCCACGTCTTCCTGTCCCCATCGGGTATCGAGCCCGTTCACACGTACCAGCTTCACGCGCGCCCCGTAACCGCCCTGCGCCAGTGTGCGGGCCAGCAATGCGCGGGCATGTTCCTTTTCCTGCGGCGCCACCGCATCTTCGAGATCGAAGATGATTGCATCCGCAGGCAGGGTTTTCGCCTTCTCAAGCGCCCGCTCCTTCGAGCCGGGGATATAGAGGACCGAGCGGAAGGGCCGGATCTGGGTCTGCATGATTCCTCGCCTTGAAACAAAGTTGCGCAAATCTTCACCGAAGAGACGCATTTGGCAAGCGCTCTTTCGCCGCAATGCAGAATTTCCCGACGCCCATCCGCCATTAACCATTTGTTGGCAGATTCGCAGCCAGAGTCTTCCTGATTTCGAGGTAAATTGTCATGATCCGCCCCCTGCCTGCCCTTTCACTTGCCCTTGCCGCAACCGCTTTCGCTGCTGCGGCGGCGCAGGCGCAGGCCGATCGCAGCTGCGCTGCGCGCGAGAACGTGCTTGCGCGGCTGGCGCAGCTTTACGGCGAAAGCCGGCGGGCCTTCGGGATAAGCGACGACAACCGGATGATGGAGCTTTTCGCCTCCGAGAGCACCGGCAGCTGGACACTGATCGTCACCCTGCCCGACGGCCGCACCTGTCTCGTCCTTGCCGGAGAAGCCTTCGAGGAAACGGGCAGGATCGTTGCCCCTGTCGGCGAAGGGGCATGAGGAGGCATCCTGCCATCGATCATCGCCGAAAATGCCAGGGCCCGGTGCCTTCGCAAGACGCCGCCTCTCCACGCTCCCAGCTGCGTTTTTCGGGAGCGCACCGGGGGTGAAACCCGCTTCGCCCTTCGCCGCAGCGCAGCGCCCTTGCGCAACGGAGGCAGAATGGCTAGGCAACCGGCGTCATCAACCGGATGGAGAACCCAAAATGGCCAGACCCAAAATCGCCCTGATCGGTTCCGGGCAGATCGGCGGAACGCTCGCGCATCTTGCCGCAATCAAGGAGCTTGGCGATGTCGTGCTGTTCGACATCGCCGATGGCGTGCCGCAGGGCAAGGCCCTCGACATCGCCGAATCCGGCCCGATCGAGGGGTTCGATGCCGCGCTTTCCGGCACCACGGACTACGCCGATATCGCCGGTGCCGATGTCTGCATCGTTACCGCGGGCGTGCCGCGCAAGCCGGGCATGAGCCGCGACGACCTGCTGGGCATCAACCTCAAGGTCATGAAGTCGGTCGGCGAAGGGATCAAGGCCCACGCCCCGGATGCCTTCGTGATCTGCATCACCAATCCGCTGGATGCGATGGTCTGGGCGCTGCGTGAATATTCCGGCCTGCCGCACGAGAAGGTCGTCGGGATGGCCGGGGTGCTCGACTCGGCGCGCTTCCGCCACTTCCTCAGCCTCGAATTCGGGGTCTCCATGAGGGACGTGAGCGCCTTCGTGCTGGGCGGGCACGGCGATACCATGGTGCCCAGCGTGCGCTATTCGACCGTCGGCGGCATTCCTCTGCCCGATCTGGTGGAAATGGGCTGGACCACCCAGGACAGGCTGGACGCCATCGTCCAACGCACACGTGACGGCGGGGCCGAGATCGTCGGTCTGCTCAAGACCGGCTCGGCTTTCTATGCCCCGGCCGCCGCCGCTATCGAGATGGCTGAAGCCCATCTGAAGGACCACAAGCGCGTGCTGCCCTGCGCCGCCTGGGTCGATGGCGCCTTCGGGCTGAAGGGAATGTATGTGGGCGTCCCGACGATCATCGGCGCCGGCGGGGTCGAGCGGGTGGTGAACATCAAGCTCGACAAGGAAGAGCAGGAGATGTTCGACAAATCGGTCGAGGCCGTGAAAGGGCTCGTCGAAGCCTGCAGGAGCATCGACCCCTCTCTGGGCTGATCCTTTCAGGGCGGCTGCCGAAACGGCCGCCGGGCACAGCGGGCGCGACTCACCGCCACAGGTGGCGTCGCGCCCGAATTCACATCCTGAAATCAATATTTTCCAATATGTGATCACGCGCTTCAACCGTGTGATCACATATGTTGTTTTTTCCGCTTTCAGCTGCTTTCGCCGCTGAAAAACCGTTTATTCATCCCTCGCATTCATGCAAAGGGTCGGCGAAACGAACCAGCACGGGAAAGCTTCATGAACATTCATGAATATCAGGCCAAGGCGCTGCTGCGCAGCTACGGCGCCCCGGTGTCCGACGGACGCGTCGTCCTGCGCGCCGAGGAAGCCAAGACGGCAGCGGGACAGCTCGACGGCCCGCTGTGGGTGGTCAAGGCGCAGATCCACGCCGGAGGCCGCGGCAAGGGCAAGTTCAAGGAGGCCGATGCAGGCGATGCAGGCGGTGTGCGGCTGGCCCGGTCGGTGGAGGAAGCCGCCGACGAGGCCCGCCGGATGCTCGGCCGCACGCTGGTGACGAAGCAGACCGGCCCGGCCGGCAAGCAGGTAGGCCGCGTCTATATCGAGGAAGGCTCGGGCATCGAGCGCGAACTTTACCTGGCGCTTCTGGTCGACCGCGCCACCAGCCGCATCTCCTTCGTCTGCTCCACCGAGGGCGGCATGGACATCGAGGAAGTGGCTGCCAGCACGCCGGACAGGATCCTCAGCTTCTCCGTCGATCCGGCCACCGGCTACCAGCCCTTCCACGGCCGGCGCATCGCCTTTGCGCTGGGGCTGGAAGGCGCGCAGGTAAAACAGTGCGTCCAGTTGATGGATACGCTCTACCGGCTGTTCGTCGAGAAAGACGCCGAGATGATCGAGATCAACCCCCTGATCGTCACCGACAAGGGCGATCTGAAGTGCCTCGATGCCAAGATGGGCTTCGACGGCAACGCACTTTACCGCCACCCCGACATCGCCGAGCTGCGCGACACCTCCGAGGAAGACCCCAAGGAGCTGGAGGCCAGCAAGTACGATCTCAACTACATCGCGCTGGACGGCGAGATCGGCTGCATGGTCAACGGCGCCGGGCTGGCCATGGCGACGATGGACATCATCAAGCTTTACGGCGCCGAGCCTGCCAACTTCCTCGACGTGGGCGGCGGTGCCACCAGGGAAAAGGTGACCGAGGCCTTCAAGATCATCACCTCCGATCCCAACGTGAAGGGGATCCTGGTGAACATCTTCGGCGGCATCATGCGCTGCGACGTGATCGCCGAGGGCGTGGTGGCGGCCGTCAGGGAAGTGGGCCTGAAGGTGCCGCTGGTGGTCCGGCTTGAGGGCACCAACGTGGAGAAAGGCAAGGAGATCATCGAAAACTCCGGGCTGAACGTGATCGCGGCGGACGATCTGGCCGACGCGGCAAGAAAGATCGTGAAAGCGGTGAAAGGGTAGGCGGATGGCCATTCTCGTAGACGAAAATACCCGCGTGATCTGCCAGGGCTTTACCGGCAGCCAGGGCACCTTTCACTCCGAACAGGCCATCGCCTATGGCACGAAGATGGTCGGCGGGGTCACCCCCGGCAAGGGCGGGCAGACGCATCTGGGCCTGCCGGTCTTCAACTCGGTGCATGAGGCGAAAGAGGCAACCGGGGCGGATGCTTCCGTCATCTACGTCCCGCCGCCCTTTGCCGCCGATTCGATCCTCGAGGCGATCGATGCGGAAATCCCGCTGGTGGTGTGCATCACCGAGGGTATTCCGGTGCTCGACATGATGAAGGTGAAGCGGGTGTTGCAGGACTCCCGGACCACGCTGATCGGGCCCAACTGCCCCGGCGTGATCACGCCGGATGCCTGCAAGATCGGCATCATGCCCGGCCACATCCACAAGCGCGGCTCGGTGGGGGTGGTCTCGCGCTCGGGCACGCTGACCTACGAGGCGGTCAAGCAGACCACCGACGTGGGGCTGGGCCAATCGACCTGCGTGGGCATCGGGGGCGATCCGATCAAGGGAACCGAGTTCATCGACGTGCTGGAGCGGTTCCTCGCCGATGACGAAACGACAAGCATCATCATGATCGGCGAAATCGGCGGCTCGGCCGAGGAAGACGCGGCCCAGTTCCTGATCGACGAGGCGAAAAGGGGCCGCTCCAAGCCGGTGGCCGGCTTCATCGCCGGGCGCACCGCCCCCCCAGGCCGGCGCATGGGCCATGCCGGAGCCATCGTCTCGGGCGGCAAGGGCGATGCCGAAAGCAAGATCGAGGCGATGAAAGCGGCAGGCATCGTGGTGGCCGACAGCCCGGCGGAACTGGGCCAGGCAGTTCTGAAGGCAATAGGATGAGCATCGGCCGCCCGCCCGACAGGCGGGCGGCCGTCAGACATGTGATCGAGGTAACCCCATGACCGATCAACCCAGCAACGACACCTTCCGCGCATCCTCCTTCCTGCAGGGGCACAACGCCGAGTATATCGAGCAGCTCCACGCCCGCTACGCCCGCGACTCGCAAGCCGTCGATGAAAGCTGGCGCGAATTCTTCCGCCAGCTCGGCGACAGCGAGGCCGATGCCGAGCGCGAGGCCGCCGGCCCCTCCTGGGCGCGTCCCGACTGGCCGCCCATGCCCCATGACGAGTTGACCGCCGCCCTGGACGGCCAGTGGGCGGAAGAGCCGAAGAAGGCGGGCGAGAAGATCCGCGCCAAGGCGGCCGAGAAGGGAATCTCGCTCAGCGACGAGCAGGTGCGGCGGGCGGTGCTCGACTCGATCCGCGCGCTGATGATCATCCGCGCCTACCGCATCCGCGGCCATCTCGTGGCCGATCTCGACCCGCTCGACCTGCGCGAAAAGACCCACCACCCGGAGCTGGACCCCAAATCCTACGGCTTCACCGAAGCCGATATGGACCGGCCGATCTTCATCGACAACGTGCTGGGTCTGCAGATCGCCACGATGAACGAGATCCTCGACATCGTGAAACGCACCTATTGCGGCACCTTCGCGCTGCAGTACATGCACATTTCCGACCCCGAGCAGGCGAGCTGGCTGAAGGAACGCATCGAGGGTTACGGCAAGGAGATCTCCTTCACCCGCGAGGGCCGGCGGGCGATCCTGAACAAGCTGGTCGAGGCCGAAGGTTTCGAGAAGTTCCTTCATGTCAAGTACATGGGCACCAAACGCTTCGGGCTGGACGGCGGCGAGGCGCTGATCCCGGCGATGGAGCAGATCATCAAGCGGGGCGGTGCGCTGGGGGTGAAGGAGATCGTCATCGGCATGCCCCACCGCGGCCGGCTCAACGTGCTCGCCAACGTGATGGGAAAACCCTTCCGCGCCATCTTCAACGAGTTCCAGGGGGGCAGCTTCAAGCCCGAAGAGGTGGACGGGTCGGGCGATGTGAAATACCATCTGGGCGCCTCCTCGGACCGCGAGTTCGACGGAAATTCCGTACACCTCAGCCTGACGGCGAATCCCTCGCACCTGGAAGCGGTCAACCCGGTGGTGCTGGGCAAGGCACGCGCCAAGCAGGACCAGCACAACGATACCGACCGCACCAAGGTCCTGCCGGTGCTGCTGCACGGCGACGCGGCCTTTGCCGGCCAGGGCGTGGTGGCCGAATGCTTCGGCCTGTCGGGGCTGAAGGGGCATCGCACCGGCGGCACCATCCACATCGTGGTGAACAACCAGATCGGCTTCACCACCGCGCCGCATTTCTCGCGCTCCTCGCCCTATCCCACCGACATCGCGCTGATGGTCGAGGCGCCGATCTTCCACGTCAATGGCGATGACCCGGAGGCCGTCGTGCATGCCGCCAAGGTGGCCACCGAGTTCCGCCAGAAATTCCACAAGGACGTGGTGATCGACATGTTCTGCTATCGCCGCTTCGGTCACAACGAGGGCGACGAACCCATGTTCACCAACCCACTGATGTACAAGCGGATCAAGCGCCACAAGACGACGCTGCAGCTGTACACCGAGCGGCTGGTGAAGGACGGGCTGATCCCCGAGGGCGAAATCGAGGACATGAAGGCCGCCTTCCAGGCCCATCTGAACGCCGAATTCGAGGCCGCCAAGGACTACAAGCCCAACAAGGCCGACTGGCTGGATGGCCGCTGGTCGCATCTTGACCGCGAAGGCAAGGAATATCAGCGCGGCCAGACTGCCATTTCCGAAAAGCTGATGGCCGAGATCGGCACCGCCCTGACCAGCCCGCCGGAAAATTTCCCGGTGCACCGCACGGTTGCCCGCCTGCTGGAGCACCGGGCCGAGATGTTCCGCACTGGCCAGGGCTTCGACTGGGCCACCGCCGAGGCGCTGGCCTTCGGCTCTCTGCTGACGGAAAACTACCCGGTCCGCCTGTCCGGCCAGGACAGCACCCGCGGCACCTTCTCGCAGCGCCACGCGGCACTCGTAAACCAGGAAACCGAAGAGCGTTACTACCCGCTCAACCACATCCGCGAGGGCCAGGCCAGTTTCGAAGTCATCGACTCGATGCTTTCGGAATATGCGGTGCTGGGTTTCGAGTACGGCTATTCGCTGGCCGAACCCAATGCGCTGACGCTGTGGGAGGCCCAGTTCGGCGATTTTGCCAACGGCGCGCAGATCATGTTCGACCAGTTCATCTCCTCGGGCGAACGCAAGTGGCTGCGCATGTCCGGGCTGGTCATGCTGCTGCCGCACGGCTTCGAAGGCCAGGGGCCGGAACATTCTTCCGCACGGCTGGAGCGTTTCCTGCAGATGAGCGCCGAAGATAACTGGATCGTCGCCAATTGCACGACACCGGCCAACTACTTCCACATCCTGCGCCGCCAGCTGCACCGCAGCTACCGCAAGCCGCTGGTGCTGATGACGCCCAAGTCGCTGCTGCGCCACAAGCTGGCCACCTCCAATGCCGAGGAGTTCATCACCGGCAGTTCCTTCCACCGGGTGCTGTGGGATGACGCCCAGAAGGGCCATTCGCAGACCCGCCTGCTGCCCGACGACAAGATCCGCCGGGTGGTGATGTGCTCGGGCAAGGTCTATTACGACCTGCTGGAAGAGCGCGACGCGCGCGGCCTCGACGATGTCTATCTGCTCAGGATCGAACAGTTCTACCCCTTCCCGGCGCTCAGCCTGGTCAAGGAACTGGGCCGCTTCCCCCAGGCCGAAATGGTCTGGTGCCAGGAGGAGCCCAAGAACCAGGGGGCCTGGAGCTTCATCGAACCGAATCTCGAATGGGTGCTGACCCGCATCAAGGCCAGATATTCGCGCCCGGTCTACGTCGGCCGGAACGCCTCGGCCTCGCCCGCCACCGGGCTGGCCAGTCAGCACAAGGCTCAACAGACGGCGCTCGTCAACGATGCGCTGACCATCAAGGGATAACCGAACATGTCCGTAGAAGTGCGCGTGCCCACGCTTGGGGAAAGTGTTACCGAGGCCACCGTTGCCACCTGGTTCAAGAAACCGGGTGATGCGGTGGCCGCTGACGAGATGCTGTGTGAGCTGGAAACCGACAAGGTGACGGTCGAGGTGCCCGCCCCGGTGTCGGGCACCCTTGGCGAGATCGTGGCCGCCGAGGGCGAGACCGTCGGTGTGGATGCCCTGCTGGCCACCATCGAGGAAGGCGCCGGCGCCGAAGCGCAGCCGCAACAGGCCCCTGCCGCCACGGCCACCGCCACCACCTCCGCCAGCCCGGGCGAAATCGCCGAACCGGCTGAAGCCGCGCCTGCACCCGCGGGCGCCGAAGCCAGCGTGGATGTCATGGTTCCCGCGCTTGGCGAAAGTGTCACCGAGGCTACGGTGTCCAGCTGGTTCAAGAAAGTGGGCGACAGCGTTGCCCAGGACGAGATGCTGTGCGAACTGGAAACCGACAAAGTGTCCATCGAGGTGCCCGCCCCCGCCGCCGGCGTACTCAGCGAGATCCTCGCCGGTGAGGGCGAAACCGTTCAAGCCGGGGCCCGGCTGGCGGTGATCGCCGCCGGCAAGGGCGCCGCGGTTGCGCCATCGGCCCCTGCCACGGCCCCCGCTCCGGCACCGCAAGCCCCGAAAGCCCCCGCCACCGGCCCCGAAGATGCGCCCTCGGCTAAGAAACTGATGGCCGAACACGGCCTGTCGCCCGAAAAGATCACCGGCACCGGCAAGGATGGGCGGATCATGAAGGAAGACGTGCTCAAGGCCCTGGCCGAACCCGGGCCCGCGCCCCAGGCGCAATCCGCCGCGCCGCGCGCTCCGGTCCCGGCCGAGGATGCCGCGCGCGAGGAACGGGTGAAGATGACCCGTCTGCGCCAGACCATCGCACGCCGCCTGAAGGACGCCCAGAACACCGCAGCCATCCTCACCACCTACAACGAGGTGGACATGTCGGCGATCATGGGCCTGCGCAAGCAGTACAAGGAGCTGTTCGAGAAGAAACACGGCGTGAAGCTTGGCTTCATGTCCTTCTTCACCAAGGCCTGCTGCCATGCGCTGAAAGAGGTGCCCGAGGTGAATGCCGAGATCGACGGCACCGATATCGTCTACAAGAACTTCGTGCACATGGGTATTGCCGTGGGCACGCCCTCGGGGCTGGTGGTGCCCGTGGTGCGCAACGCCGATGCCCTGTCCTTCGCCGAGATCGAGAAGAAGATCAACGAACTGGGCGCGAAGGCCCGCGAAGGCAAGCTGAGTCTGGCCGAGATGCAGGGCGGCACCTTCACCATTTCCAACGGCGGGGTTTACGGATCGTTGATGTCATCGCCCATTCTCAACCCGCCGCAATCGGGTATCCTCGGCATGCACAAGATCCAGGACCGCCCGGTGGTGGTGAATGGCGAAATCGTGATCCGGCCGATGATGTATCTGGCCCTGTCCTATGACCACCGTATCGTGGACGGCAAGGGGGCGGTGACGTTCCTGGTCCGCGTCAAGGAGGCGCTGGAGGACCCGCGGCGGCTGCTGATGGATCTGTAGAATTCCGACCCTGAGGAGGGCAGAAGGATGTTTGACAACGAGCTTTCGATCCTGGCCAGCTACGGCCTGCTGGTGGCGCTCACGCTGGTGCTGCAGACCACCGGCCTGATGCAGCAACTGGGCATGGGCTACATGCTTTCTGCCCGCGACGAGGGCAAGACCGCCGCCGGCATGACCGCCCGGCTGGAGCGGGCGCTGAACAACTCGGTCGTCGCCATGACGCTGTTCGCCCCCCCGATCCTGATCCTGGCCTTCAAGGATGCCTTTTCCGACAACTCGCTGCTGGCGGCCAAGATCTTCCTTCTGGCCCGGGTGGCCTACCTGCCCTCCTACGCCTTCGCCATCACCGGCGTAAGGACGCTGGCCTGGCTGACCGGCTTCCTGGCCACAGTCACGCTCTACTTCATGGCCCTGTGACGGGCCGCCACCCGGCCCGTCCGCACGCTGCGCAACGCATGAAATTCCGAATGCCAATCCCGACGAAAGGTGGCCTCCATGGCAAACTATGACGTGATCATCATCGGCGCCGGCCCCGGCGGCTATGTCTGCGCCATCCGCTGTGCCCAGCTGGGCCTGAAGACGGCCGTGGTCGAAGGGCGCGAAACCCTCGGCGGCACCTGCCTGAACGTGGGCTGCATCCCCTCCAAGGCGCTGCTGCACGCCACCCACAGCCTGCACGAGGCCGAGCACAACTTCGCCAGGATGGGCCTCAAGGGCAAAAGCCCCTCGGTGGACTGGGCGCAGATGCAGGCCTACAAGCAGGAGGTCGTGGCCCAGAATACCAAAGGTATCGAATTCCTCTTCAAGAAGAACAACATCGACTGGATCAAGGGCTGGGCCACCATCCCGGCTCCGGGGCAGGTCAAGGTGGGCGAAGAGGTGCACGAAGCCCGCCGCATCGTCATCGCCACCGGCTCGGAGCCGGCTACGATTCCCGGCGTCGAGATCGACGAAAAGCGCGTCGTCTCTTCCACCGGGGCGCTCTCGCTGCCCAAGGTGCCGAAGAAGATGGTGGTGATCGGCGCCGGCGTCATCGGGCTGGAACTGGGCTCGGTCTATGCCCGCCTCGGCACGCAGGTGACGGTGGTCGAATATCTCGATGCCATCACCCCCGGCATGGACAAGGACGTCCAGAAGACCTTGCAGAGGATCCTGAAGAAACAGGGGCTGACGTTCATCCTCGGCGCCGCCGTTCAGGAAGTCAGTTCCACCAGGGCCAAGGCAAAGGTCACCTACCAGCTGCGCAAGGATTCCTCCGAAGCCACGCTCGAGGCCGATATCGTCCTCGTGGCCACCGGGCGCAAGCCCTTCACCGACGGGCTCGGGCTTGAAGACATCGGCGTCGAACTGACACCGCGCGGCCAGATCCGGACCAACGGCCACTGGGCCACCAACATCCCCGGCATCTACGCCATCGGCGACGCGATCGAAGGCCCGATGCTGGCCCACAAGGCCGAAGACGAGGGCATCGCCGTGGCCGAGGTGCTGGCCGGCAAGGCGGGCCACGTGAACTACGCGGTGATCCCCTCGGTCATCTACACCACGCCCGAGGTCGCCAGCGTCGGCCTCACCGAGCAGGAGCTGAAGGAAGCCGGCCGCGCCTTCAAGGTGGGCAAGTTCTCCTTCATGGGCAACGCCCGCGCCAAGGCGGTCTTCCAGGGGGAAGGCTTCGTGAAGATCATTGCCGATGCGCAAACCGACAGGATCCTCGGCGCCCACATCATCGGCCCGGCCGCCGGCGACATGATTCACGAAATCTGCGTGGCGATGGAATTCGGCGCCGCCGCTCAGGACGTCGCCCTCACCTGCCACGCCCATCCGACCTACTCGGAAGCGGTGCGCGAGGCGGCGCTTGCCTGCGGCGACGGTGCGATTCACGCCTGAGCAACGGCTCGCAACAACGACGCCCAAGCGGAGGGGCGCAGGGGCAGTCATCCCTGCTGCCCTTTCTCTGGAAACCGCAGAGAGGCGGACAGCCCCTTCCTACCCCACCAGAAGCCGCAGCGCGCCTGTCACGTCCGTGCGGACCGCCAGACGCAGCCCCGGCTCGTCCCCGGCCCGCAGTGCCGCCAGGATCGCCCGGTGATGCGGCGGCACGCCGGTGCGCTGCAACCGGCCGTAAAGCTTGCGCATGGTCGGGCCCAGCTGCAGCCAGACCGTCTCGGCCATGGCCAGCATCGCCGGGGCCTGGGCCCGCAGGTAGAGGGTGCGGTGGAACTCCAGATTGGTGCGGATGTAGCCCACCGCATCGCCCTTCGCGATCACTTCGGCCATGGCCATGTTGATGGCCTGGAGCCGGTCGATGAGGGCGATATGAGCGCGCGGCAGGGCACGGCTGGCCAGCTCGGGCTCCAGCAGCGAACGCAGCGCGGCCAGCTCCTCAATCCGCTCGCTGGACAGCTCCGGCGTGGTGACGCGCCCCGAACTGGTGATGCTCAGCGCGCCTTCCGCCGCCAGCCTCCGCACCGCCTCGCGCGCCGGGGTCATCGATACCCCGAACTGGCTGCCGATGCCGCGAAGGGTCAGTGCCGTGCCCGGAGGTAGCTCTCCGTGCATCACCTGGGTGCGGATCGCCCGATAGACCCGTTCATGGGCTGAAGCGCTGGCGTCACTTGTCCTGGGCAGGCTGGGCATGGGTTCATGTGATCGCAAACCGGCCTCCCGGTCAATCGCCGAACCGGTAACGATGCAGAACTGCCCCGTTTTGCCGCAGCCATTGGCGATGCTCGCGATAATCCGGCATCAGCCCTTCCACCACCGCCCAGTAGGCCGGAGAATGGTTGAGCTCCACAAGATGGGCCACCTCATGGGCGGCCACGTACTCCAGCACCTCGGGGGGCGCCATCACCAGACGCCATGAAAACATCAGCCGCCCCTGCGCCGTGCACGACCCCCAGCGCGAGCGCGTATCGCGCAGGGTGATCCGCCCGTAGCTGCGGCCGATTCGCCCGGCATGGCGGTCACAGGCCGCGGCAAGGCGCTCGCGCGCCACCACCCGCATAAAGGCACCTAGACGGCGCGGCGCGGCCTCGGCTCTGCCCGGCACCACAAGCCGACCCTCCTCCAGCCGCACGCTGCGCCCGGCACCGGCCACCACCGGCACCGGCACGCCCTCGAAATGCACCCGGGCACCGGGCCCGGGCACCACCGGTTCGTGCCGGCAGGCCAGATGGCCCCGTACCCAGCCCTCCTTTTCGCGAAGGAAGGCCAGCGCTTCGGCACGATGCAGACCCGGCGGCATGGACAGCGTCACCCGCCCGTCCAGATGCGACACCCGCAGCGACAGGCGCCGCGCGCGGCGGTTTTCGCGCAATCTGACGGTGACGGGAGGATCCCCCTCCAGCACGATCTCGCCCAATGTATTCCGCCCTCCTGCCGCCTGCGCCGATCATAGCCCGCGCCCCTGCGCGAGTTCCAGCCGCAACAACATCGCCGCCCCGCCTGAAAGGCTTTGACAGCACGGCCGGGTTATGGCACAGGGCGCCAACTCTCTGAAATGACGGACGATGGAAAGGGGTATCAAATGCCCAAGGAAGAATGGGGCGTCAAGCGTATCTGCCCGACCACGGGGCGGAGGTTCTATGACCTCAACAGGGATCCGATCGTCAGCCCCTACACTGGCGAGGTGGTGACCGTTGATGCGAATACCCGCACCAGGGTGGCGATTCCCGAGAAGGCCGAGGTGAAGCCCGAGGCCGAAACCGAAGTCGCCGACGAGCTGCTGGAAGATGCCGATCTGCTGGTCGCCGATGATGCGGCAGACCCGGATATCGCCGACGACCTGCTGGAAGACGACGACGATGCCGATGTTCCGCTCGAGGAAATCGCCGATGTCGCCGCAGATGACGAAGACAGCTAGATCCCGTTCTTTTTTGGCTTGATCTGCCCTTCGCCATTCCATAGATACACGCGGGCGGGCGCAACCGATGCCCGCCCACGGTCGGGGCCATAGCTCAGTTGGGAGAGCGCTTGCATGGCATGCAAGAGGTCAGGGGTTCGACTCCCCTTGGCTCCACCAAACCTCCTTCGCCATCATCCGTTTCCGCCTGGAGCATGCCGATACTCGATCGGTGTCGCTTATCGTCGCAACCGAAGTGCAGGAGCATCCCGGGCGAGGTGAATGCGGGATTAACGGAGCCTGAGTCTAGCCAAGGACGGAAAAGCTCGACTCCTCGTTGACGGGCCGGCGGCGCGAGTAGAACCCCACGTCGATCTCCTGGCCGATATGCTCGAGCGTGAAGCGCAGCGGCCTTTCATCGTGATCCGCGCCGTTTTCGCAATAGTCCACGAGGGCAGCCATCATCTTGCCGGCAACAGGGGCGTTCTTGAACTGGTTGCCGCTGGTGCCGCAGGCCATGTAGAAGCCCGGCAGCTGCGACTTGTCGTAGATCGGGATCCAGTCGGTCGAGGCATCGTAGAGGTCCACCACCCCGCGCATGCGGCTGGGAATGCCCAGCGTGGGCACGCGCTGGGCATAGCGCATGGCCTGGGTCGTCCACTGCTCGGTGAAATCGCGGTTGAAATCGGTGTCGTCCTCCACCCACTGATGAGGGTCGCAAGGCGGGTCTTCGCTGCCGATCAGGATGTGGTTCCCCTTCTCGGGGCGGCAATAACAGCCGATGTCGCCGTCAGAGACGATCGTGCCACGTGATTCGAAATCGAACCCTTGCGGCGCGGGCAGATGCACCACCTCCTGGCGCAGGGGGCGGGTGCGGATCGTCATGTCGTCCAGCACGCCGGCCATGGCATTGATTCGCGCCGAAGCCGGCCCGGCCACGTTGAGGACCACCGGCGCGTGGATCTCCTCGCCCGAAGCCAGGCGCACCCCCGAGACACGTCCGCCCTGGCGCAGGATCGCCACCACCTCCGAGCGGGTCCGGAAGGCCGCACCAAGGGCGCGGGCCGCCTCGGCCAGGTTCCGGGCGGCCAGGGCCGGGTCGTTCACGTAACCCGCATTGGGCCAGAACACCGCCCCCTCCAGCCGTCCGCCATTGGGCTGGCCGAAGGCGGGATCATCCAGGCGCCGGGGCGGGGCGTAGCTTTCAAGTGTGTAGATGGGCAGCCGCGCCAGAATCTCCTCCGCGCCCCATTCCTCGAACGGGCAGCCAAGGGCGGCACTGATTTCCACGTGCTTGGCCAGCCCGCCATTGGCCGGGGTCTTCATCACCAGGCAGCCGGTTTCGCGAAACCGCGCCAGCGGCGCGCCAGCAGGCAGGCGCAGGTAATCGGCCCAGTTGCGCCAGTAGTGCCAGCCCTCCCAGGCCGTGGCGGAACCCTCGAACGTGGAGTAGTGCATGCGGATTATGGCACAGGAGGAGGCGGTGGACCCATGGCCGATCTGGCCGTTGCGCTCCAGCGAAAGCGTCTTCCAGCCCTTTCGCGCCAGTTCCAGCGCAATCGCCGTGCCGATCACGCCGGTGCCGATGATGATCGCGTCTGCGGTGCCAGCCATGTTTTCCCTGCCTTCTTCCGGCCCGCTCAGCCGGTCTGCCGCTGTGCCACCCGGGTGCCGGGCTCCAGCTCCGATCCGGGATAGAGCACGATCCGCTCGCCCGGCTCAAGCCCCGAGGCGATGCTCGCCGTCACCCCGTTGTTCTGGCCGACCTCCACGCGCCGGATTTCCACGACCCCGTCGCTGACCACGAAAACCGCCCAGCTTCCCGCATCCCTGAACAAGGCGCTGGAGGGCACGATCACGGCGTTTTCCTCTTCCCAGATCACGATCCGCGCCTCGACCCGGAACCCGTGCCCAAGCCGGCCCCGGCTTTGCGGCGGATCAGTGAAGCGGACATAGACCCTGACCCGCTGCTCCTCCACACCCAGCGCCGAGAACTTGGTGAAGCCCCACGGATCTACCCGGTCCACCACGCCCGAAAGCGGCTCATCCCCGCCCCATTTGTCGATGATCACCCGGTCGCCCGGCCTGACCTGAACCGCATCGGTGGAGAGAAGTTCCACCACCACTTCCAGATCTTCCTCGATATTGCCGATCTCCATGATCGGCGTGCCGGCGGGCAGCACCGTCTCGCTTTCCTGCATCACCCGCAGGACGGTGCCGGTTGCCGGCGATTTCAGCGGGATCGGCTTCAGCTGACCGGCCCCGAGCGCGGCTGCAAGGCGCTGGTCGTCAAAGCCGATCAGCTGTGCCTGGGCATTCTTCAGCTCGGCCGCGCGCATCGAGATCGCGGCGGTGGCCGTATCCAGCGCGGCACGGGCCGCCTGAAGCTCACGCTCGGCACGGTCGAGCGCGGCCTTGCTGACGGTATCGCTTTCCCACAGCTGCTTCGTCCGGTCGTAGTTTTCCTGGGCCAGCTCGTAATCGGCATTGGCGCGCAGGTAATCGGCCTGCGCCACCCGCAGCGCCGCCTGGGCGGCCTGCACCGCCGCCTGCGCCTGTTCCTTCGTGCGGATGTCCAGCGCGGCGGGGTTGGTCGGCAGCATCCACGCCACGATGGTTTCACCCTGCACCACCGTATCGCCGGGTTCCAGCGTCACACGCATCAGCCGCCCTGCGATCGGGGTCGAGACAACATAAGTGTTGTGCACCTGGGTGCGCGCATCCTCGTCGATCGTCACCACGATCGGTCCCCGCTTCACCTCCGTCATGTCCACCAGAACGGGGCGGGGCCAGAAGGCGTAGCCCAGCGCCACCACGACCAGCACGGCGACGATCACCATCAGAAAGGCCCGGGTCCTGCGTCGTGTCATCTTGCTACTCCCTCGTCTTCAGGGCGGAGACCAGTTCCATCCTGTCCAGTTCGCGCTTGACCAGCAATCCGGAGACCACCGCCGCCGAGAGGACGGCAACCATGGCGCTGCCGTAGCTTTGAGGGGCAAACACCGCGGGCACCTGATACAGGTCGGTACTGTAGGCGGCGGACAGGGCAAAGGACAGATAGTAGCCAAGCCCCGCACCGATGGGCAGCGCCACAAGGGTAACCAGCGCCAGCTCTCCCAGCAGGATGTAGGCGGCCTCGCCTTTCGAGAAACCGATGACACGCAGGCTGGCGAGGTCGCGGGCCCTCTCGGCAAAGGCGATGCGCGCCGAGTTGTAGATGATTCCGAAGGTGATGATCGCGGCAATCGCGGCCATGACATAGCGCGTCGCGCCTGCGCCGGTGTTCACCTGCCGCACCAGCGATTCGCGCGTCACCTCCTTCTCGCTGATACCCGCCACCGCCGGCATGTCCTTCAGCTTGCGGTAGACCTCCTTGCGGAAGGCCGCGTCCACCCGCAGGAACGCCCCGGATATGCGGCCCGGCTCCCGCAGGGCCCGGTTGAGAGCACCAATCTCCATGTAGGTGGGAGAGCCGAGCAGGCTTTGCGCAATCTCCACCACCGGGATCTGCAGCACCGGCCGCCGACCCTCGCGCACTTCGACGGTGATTACCTCGCCGGCAGAAACCTCAAGGATGTCGGCCAGCGGCTCGGACAGGATGATTCCGTCCTTGCGCATGAAGATCGGCCTTGCGTCCTTGTCCAGGGCCCGGTTCAGAACCGGCTCCTCGACAAAACCGTTGATCGAACCGCGATAACTGTTCAGCCCGTTGCGCAGAACCACCGGCACGATCCGGAACGGCTCGGCGGCGATCACCCCCTCCATGCGGCGCAGCTCGTGGACCGTCCGGTCCGACATCGGCGCCACGAAGGCAACCGCGGCATCGCTGCGGTCGATCACCGTGAAGGTCACGTCGAGCATCTGGGTGAAGGCCACCATCAGCGCGCTCGTGGCCACCGAAAGCGCCATGCCGGCGGCAATCCCGACAACCGCCCCGATCATCCGCACCGGCTGGCGCATGATCCGGCGCAACACCATCCGGCTGGGCTGGTCGAGCAGCCGCCGCATGACCCGGCCGAACTGCACGGTGCGCGAATAGTCCGGTGGCGCAGGCGGGCGCATGGCAACCGCAGGGGTCAGGGAGAACACCCGGCGCAGCACCAGCAGACCGCCCGCCGAGGCCGAGGCGATGGAGACGAGGAACCCGATCACGAAGGTTCCCGGATCCAGCCGGAAGACGAGGAACGGAAACTTGAAGAAATGCTGGTAGAATACCGCGAAGGCACGGCCGGCCACGATTCCCGCCAGGCTGCCCAGAATCGCCCCGCCGATGGCGATGACCAGCACGAACTTGAAGTAATGCAGGCTGACCTCGGCCCCGGAATATCCGAAGGCCTTCAGCAGGCCGATCTGCTCGCGCTCGGCCTGCACCATACGTGTGATGACAATAAACAGAAGAAAGGCCGCCACGCCGAGGAACAGGGGTGGCACGCTGCGCGAGGTGTTGCCCAGCTCTTCGATCTCGGTGCTGACGAAACGGTTCGAGAACTGATCCGCGAGGCTGTAGGCCCCCAGACCGCCGTAAGCCTCCAGCAGGCGGTCCACCGCCTTGAGCACCGCCTTCTCGTCAGCCCCCCGGCCAATCGACAGCAGCGCCTCGTTGAAGGCGCCCTTCATGTCGTAGGCCGCGGCCATGGCCGCCCGGTTCAGCCACAAGACGGCAAATCGGGCGTCATCGGGCAGCAACTCTCCCGGCGCGGTGGTGTAGAGAAACTCCGGAGATTGCGCCAGGCCGACGATCATGAAGGTGCGGCGCGATCCGTTCATGGTGGCTGAAATGGTATCGCCGGGCACCAGCCCATGGGCCCGCGCGAAGCTTTCGAGCACCAGAACCTCATCGGGCTGCTCGGAGTTCAGCAGGCGGCCCTGCGAAAGATGGATATCGTTCAGCCGCGGCGCCCCGGTTGCCGGCAGCGAGACCGCCCGCGCCCGGACCGGCAGGTCGGCCCCCTCGACATCGATCAGGGCATCGCCGACGACGCGGCCCTCGGCGGCGGCCACGCCCGGAAGATGCGCAAGATCGTCCAGCAGCCGTTCCGGAGCGCGAGCGACCGGTGCGAAGACATCGGCCAGCCGGTAGCGCTGGTAATAGGCCTGCCGGGTTTCATCGAGCATGTTGACCAGGCCATCCATCATGATCAGCAGCATCGTGCCCACCGCGATCACCAGCCCGATGGCCACCGCCTGCCCCTTCATGCGCCACAGGTCGCGCAGCAGTTTGCGGTCCAGCGGGCTCACCAGTGAATCTCCTCGGGGTCGAGGCGGGTTTCGTTGACGACCACGTCGCGGATGTTGCCATCGGCGAAGTTGATCACCCGGTGCGCCATCGCCGCAGTGGCCGCCGCGTGGGTGATGATCAGCACCGTGGTGCCCAGCTTGTCGTTGACCTCCTTCAGCACCTTCAGAACCGAACGCCCGGTGGTGCTGTCCAGCGCGCCGGTGGGCTCGTCGCAGAACAGCACCGTGGGCTGCTTGGCCACCGCGCGGGCGATCGCCACGCGCTGCTGCTCGCCCCCCGAAAGCTGGGCGGGAAAGTGATCTACCCGCTCATGCAGGTCGACCAGCTCCAGTGCTTCTTGCGCGCTGAGGGGGTTTTGCGCGATCTCGGTCACCAGTTCGACATTCTCGAACGCCGTGAGGCTGGGCATCAGGTTGTAGAACTGGAACACGAAGCCCACGTGATCGCGGCGAAACCGGGTGAGTTCCGTGTCGCTCATGGCGGTCAGTTCCATGTCGCGAAACCAGGCCGTGCCGCCGGTGGCGCTGTCCAGCCCGCCAAGGATGTTGAGCAACGTCGACTTGCCGCTTCCCGACGGCCCCAGCAGCACGACGATCTCGCCCTCGGGAATTTCCAGATTGACGCCGCGCAGGGCATGTACGGCGGCCGCACCCTCTCCGTAGACCTTCGTGAGGCCGCGGGTGTGGAAGGCTGGGGTCATTTGTGGAACGTCGCCCTTCGGCATGGTCTGCCTCACCCAAAGCCGTTCATGGGCTCACCATTCCACCCCTCAGAGGCGCAAACAACAAAAACCGCGTGGCAGTCGGCATTTGCCGGGCGGCGGGCCCTCAGACCGGGGCGCGAAACCGCGAGAACAGCACTGAAACGAGGTAGATCAGTGTCGCTGCCACCACGATGCCCGGCCCCGCTGGCGTGTCGGCAATCACCGAGGCCCACACCCCGGCCACCGACGCGCCCGCGCCGAAGACGGCGGCAAGTGCGGCCATGGTCTCGGGGGTGCGCGAAAAGCCCCGTGCCGCGGCAGCCGGCACGATCAGCATTGCGGCGATCAGCAGCGCCCCAACCACCTTCAGCGCCAGCGCCACCACCAGCGCCAGCGTCAGGATCAGCACCAGACGATCGCGGCTGGGGTTCATCCCGGCCGACCAGGCCAGCTCTTCGCTCACGGTAGCCGTCAGCAGGGCCGCCCACCGCCAGACGATGAGCACCACGATCAGCCCCGCCCCGCCCCAGGTCAGCCACAGCTCGGCAAGGCCGACCGTGAGGATATCGCCAAACAGGAAGGCGGCCAGATCAACCCGGACACCGCGCAGGAGCGAGACCGCCACCAGCCCGAAAGCCAGCGCACTGTGGGCCACCACGCCCAGGGCCGTATCCATGGCCTGGCCGCGGCTGGCGAGCCCCGCCACCGCCAGCCCCGCCGCCAGCGTCACCACCAGCGTACCGGCCAGAACCGAGATGGAAAAGCCCAGCGCCAGGGCCACCCCGAGGATCGCCGCATGGGCCATGGCATCGCCGAAATAGGCCATCCGCCGCCAGACCACGAATGCCCCGAGCGGCCCCGTAGCCAGCGACAGGCCCACCCCGGCCAGCACCGCCCGCAACACGAAATCATCCAGCATCGCGCCCCCCTCCGGCATGCTCCCCGGCTCCATTGTGGTCATGGTCATGCTCGTGACGGTAAAGCGCCAGTGCCCCGCCGGTGCCGGGGCCGAACAGGGCCCGATACTCGGGTGCGGCCGAAACCACCTGCGGCGAGCCCTCGCAGCAGATGTGGCCGTTGAGGCAGATCACCCGGTCGGAGGCGCTCATCACCACGTGCAGGTCGTGGCTGACCAGCAGAACCGCACAGCCCGTCTCGCGGCGCAGCTCTTCGATCAGCCGGTAGAACTCGGCCGCACCGGGCTGGTCGAGGCCCTGGGTCGGCTCGTCGAGGATCAGGATGTCCGGCCCGGCCAGCAGCGCGCGCGCCAGCAGCACCCGCTGGAACTGCCCCCCGGACAGCGCCCTCATCTGCCGCCCCTCCAGCCCCGCCGCGCCCACCCGCGCCAAGGCAACCGCACGCCTTTGCGGCGGCTGGCGAAACGGCACAGAGAGGAACCGCGCCACCGTCATCGGCAAGGTAGCGTCGATGGCCAGCTTCTGCGGCACATAGCCGATCCGCAGCCCCTTCCGGCGCTCCACCACCCCCCGCGAGGGCGGCAGCGCCCCGAGAAGAGCACGCAGAAGCGTCGACTTGCCAGAGCCGTTGGGGCCGACGATCGTCACGATCTCGCCCCTGTCGATGCTGAAATCGACATCCTCCAGCACCAACCGCCCGCCGTATCTCAGGCTCAGCCCCCTGGCCCGGATAAGGTTCATGGCGCGGCCTCTTCCCCATGGCAGGCCGGGCAGATGCCCGCGGCCTCCAGGTTCATCCGCTCGATCTCGAAACCCATTTCCCGGGCCGCCTCACCCATGGCGGCGCCGACCCCGGCCAGGACCGCCTCGGCCACCGACTCGCAGCGGGTGCAGATGAAGAAGGCCGGCACATGGGCCTCTCCCGGGCGCATGCAGGCGGTAAAGGCGTTGAGGCGGCGGATGCGATGGGCAAGCCCGGCCTTCACCAGAAACTCAAGCGCCCGGTAGGCCACGGGCGGCTGGCGGGCAAAGCCGCTGCGGGCCAGCCGGTCGAGCACCTCGTAGGCACCCAGAGCGCGGTGCTCTTCCAGCAGTATCTCCAACGCCCGGCGGCGCACCGGCGTCAGGCGCAGCCCGGCCTCGGCCGCCATTCTCTCCGCCCGGCGCATCACATCGCCGCAGCAGACCCGGTGGTCATGCGCCTTGAAGGCGGTGGCGGGGAAGGCGATGGCGGGGGTGACAGTTTGCGGCATTCCGTTTCCTCTGTCGTCTTGCCTGTTCAGCAAATGTAATGTTATATCATATCATTCTTGCTGACAAGGACCCCAACGATGCGCCTTCTTCTCCTCTGGTTCGGCTTCGCCCTTGCCCTGGCGGCCCAGCCTGGCCGGGCCGATCCCCCGCGCGTGGTGACTGACATCCCGCCGGTGCATTCCCTCGCCTCCATGGTGATGGCGGGTATCGCCACCCCCGCGCTGCTGCTCGATACCGCTGCCAGCCCGCATCAAAGCCAGCTGCGCCCTTCGCAGGCGCGCGCCCTGGCGCGGGCGGATGTGGTCTTCCGGGTGGGCGGCGCCCTTACCCCATGGCTTGAACGCGCTATCGCAGGGCTGGCGGAAAGCGCCGTGCCGCCCCCCCTTCTGGAGGCTCCCGGCACCCGGCTGCGCCGCACCGGCGGCGGCACCGACCCGCACGCCTGGCTCGATCCGCAAAACGCCATCATCTGGGTGCGGACCATCGCCGAGACCCTCTCCGCCCTCGATCCGGACAACGCCGCCGCCTACCGGGCCAATGCAGGCACCGCCGTAGCCACGATCGAGGCCGCCATGAAACGGGCGACGGAGAAGCTGGCACCGGTGCGCACTCTCCGGCTGGTCTTTTCCCATGATGCCTTCGGGTATTTCACCGCCCGCTTCGGCCTGCGCACCGTGGGCACCATCGCCGATGGAGATGCCGCCGCCCCCGGTGCCGCACGCCTTGCCGCGCTGCGCAAGATGGCCCGCGAGGGCGGCATCGACTGCCTGCTGGTCGAACCCGGCACCAGCCCCGCGATGGCCGGGCTGATCGCTGCGGAGGCGGATATTCCCCAGGCCGTGGTTGATCCGCTGGGCTTCGCGCTTCCCGTCGGATCGTCCCAATACCCGCAGCTGATCCTCGGCATGGCCGAAACCATTGCCCGCTGCGCCCGGTAGCGGCGCCAGGCCGCAAGAGAATGGCTTGCAGATCCTCCCCCCACGGGTGTCTTATGGAACTGCCGTCATCCGGGAGAGCAAGAATGGAAGCGAAAATCCTCGATCCCACGCCGTGCCAGCTTGGCGAAGGGCCAATCTGGCACCCCGAGCGCGGGCAGCTCTTCTGGTGCGACATCCTCGGCAGGAAGCTCTTCACCCATGCCGCCGGCGTCACCAACTGCTGGAGTCTTGCCAGCCATGTCTCGGCCCTGGGCTGGATAGACGAGGAACGCCTGCTGCTGGCCAGTGAAACCGAACTGGCGCTCTTCCGCCTCGACACCGGGGAAAGCGAAACGCTCGTCCCGCTGGAGGCCGACAAGCCCGCCAACCGCTCCAACGACGGCCGGGCCGACCCGTTCGGCGGTTTCTGGATCGGCACCATGGGCAAGGCCTTCGAAAAGGGCGCCGGGGCGATCTACCGCTACTACCGTGGCGAGCTGCGCAGGCTCTACCCCGGCATCACGGTGCCCAATGCCATCTGCTTCAGCCCTGACGGGCAGTTTGCCTATTTCACCGATTCCGCCATCGGCATCATCATGCGCCAGAGGCTGGATCAGGCCGATGGCTGGCCTCTGGGGGAGCCGGAGCCATTCCTGGACCTCAGGGGGCAGGGCTGGGTGCCCGACGGTGCGGTGGTGGATTCGGCGGGCAACATCTGGAATGCCCAGTGGGGCGGATGGCGGGTGGCCTGCTATTCGCCCGGCGGGGAATTCCGGCGCGCGGTGGAATTCTCCGCCGCCAACACCAGCTGCCCGGCCTTTGGCGGAGAGGGGCTGAACACCCTCTTCTGCACCTCGGCCCTGTTCGGAGTCAGCGACAACGATCTGGACAGGAGCCCCGATCACGGCAAGACCTTCGCCGCCGAAGCCGCCGGCACCGGCCTGCCCGAATACCGTGTAGTGCCCTGAACGCCGTCGGGCGGGGGCCCCGCCCTTCCCGCATCCGGCCCGCACCCCGGAGCACGTGACCGGGGGTCAGTCGCCCCCGCCCGTTGCGGCCCGGTACCAGGCCACGATCCTGGCACGCTCCACCGGTTCCATGTAGGTGAGGTTGGCCGGCGGCATGGCGTCGGTCAGCCCTGCCTGCATGTAGATGCGCGGTGCGGCCAGGGCGATCTCGCGGGCGGTCTCCAGCCGCACGCCCCTGGGCGGGGCGGGCATCCCTTCCCAGAGGGGCTCGGCGGCATGGCACATGGCACAGCGGGCGAGAACGATGTCCTGCACCTCCTCGAAGCCTTCGGCCGAGGCGAATTTCTCCGCCGCTCCCTGCAGCGCGGCTTCTTCCCCGTCCGTCCCGTCGGCCCGGAACATCGGCGCAGTGGACAGCCACATGATGACGATGAACAACACCGCCGTGGCGGCCCATGTCCACCACGGCCGGCCCTTGCGGGCATGCATGGTGTTGAAGAAGTGCCGGATCGTCACCCCCATCAGGAACACCAGGCTGGCGATCAGCCAGTTGTACTGGCTGGCGAAGGCCAGCGGGTAGTGGTTGGACAGCATCAGAAAGATCACCGGCAGTGTCAGGTAGTTGTTGTGGGTGGAGCGCTGCTTGGCGATACGGCCGTATTTCGCATCCGGCACCCGCCCGGCGATCAGGTCGGCCACCACGATCTTCTGGTTGGGGATGATGACGAAGAAGACGTTGGCCGTCATGATTGTAGCGGTGAAGGCACCAAGGTGCAAAAGCGCCGCGCGGCCCGAGAACACCTGCGCATAGCCCCAGGCCATGACCACCAGGATGAGGTAGAGCAGCACCATCAGCCGGGTGTTGTCCTCGCCGAAGCGGCTCTTGCAGATCGTGTCATACAGCAGCCATCCCAGCCCCAGAGAGACCAGCGAGATGAGAATCGCCCCCCAGGTGGGGATGTCCAGCACCTCCGGATCGACAAGGTAGAAATCGGCCCCGAGGTAATAGACCAGCACCAGAAGCGCGAAGCCCGACAGCCAGGTGCTGTAGCTTTCCCATTTGAACCAGACCAGATCGCCGGGCATCTTCTCGGGGGCCACGAGATATTTCTCGATGTGGTAGAACCCGCCGCCATGCACCTGCCATTCCTCGCCGTCGGCGCCGCTGGCCAGGTTGCGGTCGCGGTGCAGCCCGAGATCGAGCGCAATGAAGTAGAAGGACGAGCCGATCCAGGCGATTGCCGTGATCACATGCAGCCAGCGTACCGCAAATTCCAGCCAGTCGCCCATTACTGCCAGATCGAACATCTGCCTCTCCCAGATTGCCTTGCGCAAGGCTATACCGGGGGCCACCTTTTTGTGTATCCTTGAAATGATCTACAGACTTTCAAGACAACGCGTAAAATCGAATGGCTTATGTCAGAAATCTCCGGATGTTCGTGCGGGTCTATGAACTGGGCTCCATGAGCGCCGCCGCGCGCGATCTGCGCACCTCGCCGGCGGTGGCCTCCAGCCGCATTTCGGATCTGGAGCGCCACCTGGGCGTGCGCCTGTTCAACCGCACCACCCGCGCTCTGCAGCCCACCGAGAACGGGCACCTGTTCTACCGCGGCGCCCGCAAGGTGCTGGAAGCCATAGACGAGGCCGAGGCCGCAATTGCCGGGGTGACAGAAAAGCCGCGCGGCTCCGTCTTCGTCTCTGCGCCGCTGGGGGTCGGCCGCCGCTTCATCGCCCCCGCCGTGCCCGCCTTCAAGGACAATAACCCCGGCATCGACGTGCGCCTGCGCATGTCCGACCGGGCGATCGACATGACGGCCGAGGGGCTGGATCTGTCGTTTCATCTCGGGCTTCTGGAAGACAGCAACCTCAAGGTGCGGGTGATCGCCGAATGCGAGCGCGTGCTGTGCGCCGCCCCCGCCTATGTGGCGCGCCGGGGCATGCCCGAAGACGGCGAGGCGCTGGTGCGCGACCGCCACGACTGCCTGAACCTGCGCTTCCCCGGCGCCAGGGAATTTCGCTGGACGCTGATCACCGGGGACGGGCCACGGCGCTTCCAGATCACCGGGCCGTTCGAATCGGACGACGGCGACGTGCTGACAGCCTGGGCGCTCGACGGGCGGGGGATCGTGATGAAACCGATCTTCGAAGTGGCCGAGCATCTGCGCTCGGGCGCGCTGGTGCCGGTGGCCAGGAAAACCCCGCCGGTGCCGGTGAACCTGGCCTGCCTGTCGCCGCACCGCCGGTTGAAGGATCCGAAGGTGCAGCTGTTCGCCGATTTCATGATCGCCCATATCAAGGCGCAGCTGGCCGAGGCCACCCGCGGGCTGGTCAGCTCCCCCGGTAGGTCGAATAGCCGAATGGCGAAATGAGCAGCGGCACGTGGTAATGGGCCGTCTCGTCGCTGATCCCGAAGCGGATGGGAATCTCGTCCAGAAACCGCGGGCTTTCGGGCGGGGTTCCCCGGGCATCGAGATATTCCCCCGCATGGAAGAGCAGCTCGTAGCGGCCGGCGCGAAATTCTCCTGCCGGCAGGATCGGCCCGTCGGTGCGCCCGTCGGCATTGGTAAGCATCTCGCGCAGCCGGCGCCGCCCGCCATCAAGCGCGAACAGCTCCACACGCATGCCCGCCGCGGGCACCCCGCGTGCGGTGTCCAGAACGTGGGTCGTCAGAAACCCTTCGGCCATCTTCGCCTCCCCCTTCTTCGGTTTCACCCCTTTTGTCACGAAGCCCCCGCCAAGGCGACAGCCTTGCCTCTCGAAAGGTGTTTCCGCCATTTCTTGAAAGACGGTCCGGGCTTTCGCAGCTACCTTGCAGGAACTTCGGCATTTTCCGGGAGCTGAGCAGTGAAACGATACCCCCGCGACATGCGCGGCTACGGCCCAAATCCTCCTGATCCGAAGTGGCCGGGGGGGGCGCGTCTGGCGGTACAGTTCGTCGTCAACTTCGAGGAAGGCGGCGAGAACAACATCCTTCACGGAGATCCGGCCTCCGAGGCCTTCCTGTCGGAAATCATCGGCGCGGCCCCCTGGCCGGGACAGCGCCACTGGAACATGGAATCGATCTACGAATACGGCGCGCGGGCGGGGTTCTGGCGGCTGCATCGGATCCTTGCCGGGGCGGGCATCCCCGTCACCGTCTATGGCGTCGCCACCGCACTGGCGCGCAGCCCCGAACAGGTGGCCGCCATGCAGGAGGCCGGCTGGGAGATCGCCACCCACGGGCTGAAGTGGATCGAATACAGGGACTGCCCCGAAGAGGTGGAGCGCGAGCACATGGCCGAGGCCATCCGCCTGCACGCGGAAGTCACCGGCGCGCGCCCCCGCGGCTGGTATCTGGGCCGCTGCTCGATGAACACGGTACGCCTTGTGGCCGAGGAGGGCGGCTTTGCCTACATCTCGGACGCCTACGATGACGATCTGCCCTACTGGAAGCGCATCGGCACCCGCGATCAGCTGATGATTCCCTACACGCTCGATGCCAACGACATGCGCTTTGCCACCGCGCAGGGCTTCAATTCGGGCGACCAGTTCTTCGCCTATCTGCGCGACACATTCGACACGCTTTATGCCGAGGGCGGGCGGATGATGAGCATCGGCCTGCACTGCCGCCTTGCCGGCCGGCCGGGCCGGGCCGCGGCGCTGAAGCGCTTCATCGAACATGCCCAGGGACACGAGGGCGTATGGTTTCCCCGCCGCATCGACATCGCCCGCCACTGGGCCGAACATCACCCGCCGGAAAGACGCGAGCGCCCCTCGGAGATGACGCGCGAGCGTTTCATCGAAGCCTTCGGCAGCATTTTCGAACACTCCCCCTGGGTGGCCGAACGTGCCTGGCGGCTGGAGCTGGGCCCCGCCCATGACTGCGCAGCAGGCGTTCACAACGCCCTGTGCCGCGCCTTTCGTTCGGTGCCCGAGGAAAAGCGACTCGGGGTTCTCCGCGCACATCCCGACCTTGCCGGCAGGCTGGCGGCGGCCAGACGCCTCACCCCCGAAAGCACGGCCGAACAGGCTTCCGCCGGGCTCGACGTCCTGACCGACGCCGAACGCGCCGCCTTCACCGATCTGAACACCCGCTATACGGAAAAGTTCGGCTTCCCCTTCATCATCGCGGTGAAAGACCACGACAAGCCCTCGATCCTCGCCGCCTTCCGGCAGCGCCTTGAAAACGACCATGAAACCGAGTTCGCCGAGGCCTGCCGACAGGTGGAGCGCATCGCCTGGCACCGGCTGAAGGAGCGCCTGCCATGAGGCGCTACCACACCCCGAAAGGCGGCCTGCCGGACCAGTCGCAGCGCCTTTATGCCCCGGCCCGGTTCACCAGTTCCCACGCGGTGATCCCGGCCCACGCGATGACCGATATCGTCACCTCCCGCCTGCCGGACTGGGAAGGCAGCCGCGCCTGGGTGCTCGCCCGCCCGCTTTCGGGCTTTGCCGAAACCTTTGCCTGGCTGATCGTGGAAACCGCCCCGGGCGGCGGCAGCAGCGCGCCCGAGCCCGATCCTCGCGGCGAATGCGTGCTCTTCGTCACCGACGGCACCCCTGTCCTCACGATCGCCGGCACCACCCATGCCCTGGGCCCCGGAAGTTTTGCCTACATCCCCCCCGGCGAAGACTGGACCATCGCAAATTCATCCGACGCCCCCGCCTCCTTCCACTGGATCCGCAAGGCGTATGACCCCGTGCCGGGCCTCGCCCCGCCGCCGCCGCTCGTCACCCACGACGATGCCGTCCCCGCCGAGCCCATGCCCGGCACCTCTTCCTGGGCCACCACCCGCTTCACCGACGCCGACGACATGCGCCACGACATGCAGGTGAACATCGTCACCTTCCAGCCCGGCGGGCGCATTCCCTTTGCCGAAACCCATGTGATGGAACACGGCATCTACATCCTGCAGGGCCGTGCCCGCTACCTGCTGAACACCGAATGGGTGGATGTGGGCCCCGGAGATTTCCTCTGGTTGCGCGCCTTCTGCCCCCAGGCCTGCGAAGCCACCTCGGACGAGCCCTTCCGTTACCTGCTCTACAAGGACATCAACCGTCACCCGAAGCTGAGGATCATCCCATGATCCTTCATCTTGCCGCAAATACTCCGGGGGTCCGGGGGCAGCGCCCCCGGCGCGCGCCATGAAGACGATCAGCCCCGAACCCCTGACGGCGGCCGGCTTCGCCCCCTTCGGCGACGTGCTGGAAGCCGCAGCCTCCCCCGACATGATCATCAACGCCGGCCTGTGCGAACGCTTCCATGATCGTGCCCGGCTGGATTTCGGCCCCGGCGGACGGGCAGGCATCTCGATATTCCGGGCCGAAGCCCGCGCGCTGCCGTTGACGATCGACATGCTCGAACGCCACCCCGAAGGCTCCCAGGCCTTCATCCCGATGAGCGAACACCCCTTCCTGGTGATCGTCGCCCCGGACGAAGGCGGCCGCCCCGGGCTGCCGCGTGCCTTCCTCGCCGCGCCGGGGCAGGGCGTCAACTACCTGCGCGGCACCTGGCACGGGGTGCTCACCCCGCTGCACGCGCCCGGCCTGTTTGCCGTGGTGGACCGCATCGGCCCCGGCCCCAACCTGGTGGAATACCGCCTCGATCCTCCCTGGCGGATCTGCCCCTGAACGACGGCCTCAGGGCTTGCCCCAGCCGCCCCCGCCAGGGGTGAGAATCTCGTAGACCGCCCCCGCCGGCAGGTCGATCTCGTCGAAGCCGTCGCGTTTCATCCGGGTGCCATCGGGCATCTCCGCGATGTTGACCCCCACCGCACCCGGCATCCCGCCGTCCACCCCGAAGGGCGGGATGCGGCGATGCGAGCACAGGGTCGTCACCTTCACCGGCACCAGGAAGCG
>JALSGY010000061.1 GCA_026982515.1 Paracoccaceae bacterium | reverse complement strand
TGGGCCGACCTCAGGCCAGGGTGGTGGCCAGGGCCACGCCGAAAGAAACGATGCCCGCGCCGAGAACCATCCAGTCCACCACGGCGCTGCCCAGTTCATCGTTCCAGAAATGGCGCAAGAATTTTTCCATTTTCCCTCCGGCGCAGTTGCGTCAGGGCCTGTCCCTCAACGCCCCGACAGGGGAAGTTTCCTTCTCGAATCGGGCGGAAATGCGGTGCCAGTGGCACGACTTCATGGAATTTCGCCCCCGGGCGGCGGCCCGCCGGAGGGCGGGCGGTACGGCCCGCACCGAACCCGTGACAGAGTGCCATGTCCGCCGCTGCCGGCGGGCGTGACGCTCAGACGGTCTGGGGCGCGGCCAGGCGCCGGTTCACCAGCCCCGCGACATGCGCCAGTTCGCGGCTGGTGGGCAGGCCGTGGCGGTGCCGCTCGGCCAGCCGCGAGGCCGCCGCTTCCAGCGCCGGGTCAGCGGCCATGCGAGCCACCCCCGAAAGAAACTGCGCCACATAGCCGATGTCCTTGCCGCGGCGCGGCCCGCATCCGATGAAGCGGCTGATATGGGCCAGATCCTCCTGCAGGGCGAGCGGATCGGGGCTGACGGGGCTCTCCGCCCCCGGCCGTGCGTTCTTGGGGGCGATGTTGCGCGGCAGATGTGCCAGCACCGCGCGCTGGAAATCCGGCAGGCTGGCCAATGGCTTGAGCAGGAAGCCATCCGCGCCGGCCGCTCTTGCCGCCGCTTCGCCGCCGGCGTCGCCGCTGATGGCCAGGATGGCCGGCACGCGGGGGGTGGCGGCCGCAAGTTCGGCGATCAGCGTGGTGCCTGGGCCGTCAGGCAGGCCGAGATCGACGATCACCACCGAGGGGCGGTAGACCGACAGGTGGCGGTGCGCCGCGCGCAGGCTGTCGGCGCGCCGGATCCGTGCGCCCGAGCGCAGGCACAGCAGGCGCATGGCCTCGCTGGCATAGCGGCTGTCCTCCACCATCAGAACGGTCAGCCCCAGAAGCGGCCGTTCCGGCGTTGGCGATTGTGCGGCGGCAAGGGTTTCCAGATCATCAGCCATGGCGAACCTCCTCGAGCAGACCTCTCGATTAAAGGCCGGGGTGGTAAATTGGCGGTTAACCGGCCCTCCTGCGGCACCCCGCCTCTTGCACCGCGCTCCTGCCGCGTGGATAACGGCGAGGCGAAACAGGGAGCCCAGCCATGATCGGACGCCTCAACCACGTGGCCATCGCCGTGCCCGACCTGGCCGCCGCGGCCGCACAGTACCGTGATGTGCTCGGGGCCCGCGTCGGCCCTGCGCAGGACGAGCCCGATCACGGCGTCACCGTGGTGTTCATCGAACTGCCCAACACCAAGATCGAACTTCTGCACCCGCTGGGGGAGGACAGCCCGATCTCCGGCTTCCTTGAAAAGAACCCTGCG
This sequence comes from Paracoccaceae bacterium, assembly GCA_026982515.1. Lineage (GTDB taxonomy): Bacteria > Pseudomonadota > Alphaproteobacteria > Rhodobacterales > Rhodobacteraceae > S012-89. The sequence goes on along the minus strand of JALSGY010000061.1, from coordinate 4,134 downwards.
GGAGGGATCCACCACATCTGCTACGAGGTGGAAGATATCCTTGCCGCCCGTGACAGGCTTCAGGCATCGGGCGCGCGGGTGCTCGGCAGCGGCGAGCCGAAGATCGGGGCCCACGGCAAGCCGGTACTGTTCCTGCATCCGAAGGATTTCAACGGCACCCTTATCGAACTGGAGCAGGTCTGATGGGCATCATCTCGGCAATTGTGCTTTACGCGGTCACCTGGTTCATGGTGCTGTTCGTGCTCCTGCCGGTGGGCTTGCGCACCCAGGGCGACGAGAACGAGATCGTGCATGGCACCCATGCCGGCGCTCCGGTCGATTTCCGGGCCCGGCGGATGATGCTGAAGGTCACCCTGATCGCCACCCCCGTCTGGGCCCTGATCGCCGCGGTGATCGTCTTCGGCGACATCTCGGTGCGCGATATCGACTGGTTCAACCGGATGGGGCCAGCCGGTGGAACAGGTGGGTGAAGGCGGCGATCCCGACCACCGGTACCAGAAGGTTGGCGAAGGGCACGGCCAATGCCAGGGCCAGCAGCGCGCCGCCTGCCCACAGCGTTGGCTGCCAGCGCCGCCATAGCTGTTTCACTTCCCGCTCGGGCATCCGGCGCAGTGCGGCGGTTTCGAAATATTCCCGCGCGATCAGATAGCCGTTGGCCAGCACGAACACCGCCGGTGCCAGCGCGGCCGAGAAGAACGAGGCCACCAGCGCCGCGAGGCTGACCAGCACCATCAGCCCGAAGAACCGCACCGCGTAAAACAGCGATTCGGCCAGCGAGCGGGGCCGGACAGCGGCAAGCGCGGGATAGTGGCGCGCCTCCACCGCGGCCACGATACGCTCCAGAAACAGGCCCATGATGCCGGCTGCCACCGGTGACATGACGTAGGTCCAGAACACCCAGGAGGTGCGCGAGGCCAGCCCCTGCGTCAGAACCCCAAGAAAGCCGACCTCTCCCAGCCAGGGCAGGTTCAGGCTGGCCGGGGTGAGCAGCTCCACCAGCCAGGCGATGCCGATGAACACCACCGCGAAGGGGCCGGTGACCAGCGCCATCAGCAACAGCGAAAGCACGATCACCCCCAGCACCTTCGGATCGCCCAGCTGCAGGGCGGCGCGGCGCAGGGCGTCGGGCAGCAGCTCGGGGCGCATCAGCGGCTCATCCAGGTGGTGATGGCCGCGAGATCCGGGCGCGGGCGTTCGGGCGGGGCCGTACGTTCGGTGCCGATGTGAATGAAACCGGCGATCCGCTCATGCGGCGCCACCCCCAGCCCCTCTTCGACGAACTCCCGGTCATGGGCGGCAAAACCGCTGAGCCAGTTGGCCCCCCAGCCGGCGGCCAGCGCCGCGTTGAGCAGCGCCAGGCAGACCGCGCCGGCGGAATAGCTCTGCTCGATGGGGGGCACCTTTTCCGATTCCTTCGGCGCCTCCACCACCGCCACCACCAGATCGGCATCGGCAAATTGCGAAACCCCCTTGGCCGCCTTCTCCGGTGCCAGCCCCAGGGCCTCGGCCCGCTTTCCGGCCAGGGTCGCCAGCCGTTGCAGCGCGGGTTTTTCAAGCACGATGAAGCGCCACGGCTCCAGCTTGCCATGGTCGGGCGAGCGCGCGGCGGCTGTCAGCAGCACCATCAGTTCGTCGCGCGAGGGCACCGGGGTGGTCAGTGTCTTGGCCGGGCGCGAACGGCGGGTCAGCAGGAAATCCAGCGCGGCGGGATTCGGATCAGGCATCGGGCACTCCGTTTGCAGTCCGCAGATATGTCGGCCATCGGGCCACGGGGTTCAAGGGTGCGCGGACGAGCCCCCTTCTTCTGTCCGGAAATACTCCCGCCGGCAGGCATGAAGTCCTGCCCCGGCATTCATCGGAAGAAATGCGCCTCGAGGTCGTCGATGAGCCCCGAGAGGAACCGGCGCATTGCCGGCGGGGGCTGGCGGGCGATGAGGGTCTCGGCCAGAGGGTCGGGCGCGGCGGTGGCCGAGCCGGCCAGCGTCTGCACCACCGCATGGCCGCAAAACGGCACATGGACTTCCGCGTAGCCCCCCTCGTGCACCATCACCAGCCGGCCGGCGCACAGCTCGTCGGCGGCATCCATGACGATGCCGGTCATCTCGCGGAAGGTCTCGGCCGTGGCCAGCATCCGGCCCAGCGGGTCGAGCGCCGAGGCGTCATAGCCGCAGGCCACCACGATCACATCGGGCCGGTGTTGCACGAGCGCGGGAAGGACCAGCCGCTCCATCACTTCCACATAGGTGGCATGGCCCGCCCCCGGCGGCAGGGGGATGTTCATGTTGGCCCCCTCGCCGGGGCCGGCGCCGGTGTCCTTGGCATCGCCCGTATCCAGCGGATAGTTTCGCTCCTGGTGGATCGAGATGGTCAGCACCTCGGCGCGGTCGTAGAAGATCGCCTCGGTGCCGTTGCCGTGGTGCACGTCCCAGTCGAGAACCGCGACGCGCCCGCACAGCCCGACGGCCAGTGCCGCCTCGACGGCGACGGCGATGTTGGCCAGAAGGCAGAAGCCGTTGGGGAACTCCGGCAGGCAATGGTGACCGGGCGGTCGCGACAGCGCATAGCCATTCTGCAATTCGCCCTTCAAGACGGCAAACAGCGCCTCGCGGGCCAGCCCGGCCGAAAGGGCGGCGATCTCGTAGCCGCCGCGGGCAAAGGGGGCACGCAGGCCGATCTCGCCGCCGCCCTGATCGGAGAGCTCCTTGAAACGGCGCAGGTAGCTGCCGGGGTGGACGCGGGCCATCTCCTCCCAGGTGGCGGGCTCGGCCGAGCGCTGCACCAGTTCGCGCGACAGGCCGGTGACATCCATCAGGTTCTTCAGCCGCCGTTTGGTTTCGGGGCTTTCGGGCAGGCCGCCGGCGGCCAGCGGCTGCACCAGGCCACCCAGCGGCAGGGTGGCGGCATAATCGCCTCCGGCGTGCCAGAAGCAGCGTTCGTCCCAGAAGAAGCCGGTTCTCATTTCCCTGTCCCCCGCGTTATGCTGGCCGCCGGCAAGCTTAAACCATCGTCAGGGACGGTCCAGACACTCATGGCCACGCAAAAGGGCAGCCTGTCGCATCTGGCCGAGTCCGGCGCCGAGATCGCGGTGCGGGTAACGCCGAGAGCCTCGCGCAATGCATTGCGGGTGGAAGGCGGTGTGGTGCGCGTCTGGGTAAGCTGCGCGCCCGAGGGCGGCAAGGCCAACCGCGAGGTGGCGAAGCTGCTGGCGCGTGCGCTGGGGGTGCCGAAAACGCGGCTTGAACTGGTGCGCGGGACGGCCTCGCGCGACAAGCTGTTCCGCCTGTCCTGAGCGCGCGCTCGGTCAGCCCGGCTTCCTGCCGGAAATCTCGCGCAGCCGGTAGACCCCTTCGGGCAGGTCCAGCGCCGCACCGAGATCGCGCAGCTGGGACATCGAGAAGGTGATCTTGTGCACCTGCTCTGTGCGCGGGTCGAATTGCTCGAGCGTCACGCATTCGGCGAAGGCGTGAATGGTGATGTCCTCGAGCAGCTGCGGACTGCCTTCATCGACGAGGGTGATGATGGTGGCGTCGAATTCGTGTTCGATTGTAAACATGGGGCCAGTATAGACACCGGAGCGGGTGAACCGCCACCACCGGCGCCAGATCCACGAAATGTCAGCCGCTTCGGGGCGCGCCGGGCCGGGTGGGCAATTGCCGCGATGAGGGGGCGAGGTGCCGCGGCGGGCGGAAATCCGCCTGTTTGACTCCGATCAAGGCGCGACTCTTCAGGTTGTGTTTGGCTGCCACCATCAGCCAGGGGGGATTGCTCATGACAGAGAAGTTCCACTCCATGCCCAGCCTGATGCGCGGCATGGCCGATGCCCTTGGCGTAAGCCTCGAGGCCATGGTGCGCGCGGGCGCGATTACTCTTGGCGAACTGCAGCAGATGGCGGCGCGCTGCCGCGAGTGCGCCCATCCGGGGGATTGCATCCTGTGGCTGACCGAATGCGAACGGCCCGCCGCCGATACCCCGGGATTTTGCCACAACCGCGAGGAATTCACCGCCCTGGTCGCGCATGCGCACGCCGCGGTGGCGCGTCCGGAAACTGTCGGCTAGATTTGCCCCGAACCTGCGCGGGAAACAGGGGAGGGGAGATGCTGAAGCGCGAATGGGGGCGGTTTAGAGACCGTTGTA
>JALSGY010000060.1 GCA_026982515.1 Paracoccaceae bacterium | reverse complement strand
GCGAGAACCTGATGGTGGTGCCCGGCAACCAGTCGGGCGAGACGCTGTGGAACGCCTGGTTCGCGCGCGGACGCATCCGCGAGGAGGAGCGCGCCCTGCGCCGGCGCGCCGACGAGGTGCTGGAGTTTCTCACCATCGATCATCTGGCCGACGAAAAGGCCGGCAACCTCTCGGGCGGGCAGAAGAAGCTCTTGGAACTGGGGCGCACCATGATGGTGGAGGCCAGGATCGTGTTCCTCGACGAGGTGGGCGCCGGCGTCAACCGCACGCTGCTCAACACCATCGGCGACGCCATCGTGCGCCTCAACAAGGAGCGCGGTTACACCTTTTGCATGATCGAGCATGACATGGATTTCATCGGCCGGCTGTGCGATCCGGTGATCGTCATGGCCGAGGGCAAGGTGCTGGCCGAGGGCCCGGCCGCGCATATCATGGAAAACGAGGCGGTGATCGAGGCCTATCTGGGACGCGGAATGAAGAACAAGGTGAAGGCGGAGGCCGGGGCATGAGCGGATTTCATGCCTCCGGCGGGAGTATTTCCAGACAGAAGAAGAGAGGGCGGGCCCATGTCTGAGCCCTTCCTGATCGGCGATCGAATGACCGGCGGCTATGGCGCGGCCGACATCCTGCACGAGTGCACGGTGGCCGTGGACAAGGGCCAGATCGCGGTCATCGTCGGGCCCAACGGGGCCGGCAAATCCACCGCCATGAAGGCGGTCTTCGGCATGCTGAAGCTGCGCGGCGGGGCGGTGCGGCTTGATGGCGAGGACATCACGCATCTTTCCCCACAGGACCGGGTGGCCAAGGGTATGGCCTTCGTGCCGCAGACCTCCAACATCTTCACCTCGCTGACGGTGGAGGAAAACCTCGAGATGGGGGCGTTCCTGCGCCGCGACGACATCACCGCCACCATGGAACAGGTCTACGAGCTGTTTCCGATCCTGCGCGACAAGCGCCGCCAGGCGGCGGGCGAGCTTTCGGGCGGCCAGCGCCAGCAGGTGGCGGTGGGGCGGGCACTGATGACCCAGCCCAAGGTGCTGATGCTGGACGAGCCCACAGCCGGGGTCAGCCCGATCGTGATGGACGAGCTGTTTGACCGCATCATCGAGGTGGCGCGCACCGGCATTTCCATCCTGATGGTCGAGCAGAACGCCCGCCAGGCGCTGGAAATCGCCGACAAGGGCTATGTGCTGGTGCAGGGGCGCAATGCCTATACCGACACCGGCAAGGCGCTTCTGGCTGATCCGGAAGTGCGCAAATCTTTCCTGGGGGGATAGGCGATGGACATTCTCAACGCCGTCGTGGCCTTGGCCAATTTCGTGCTGATCCCCGCCATCGCCTATGGCAGCCAGCTGGCGCTGGGGGCGCTGGGGGTGACGCTGATCTACGGCATCCTGCGGTTTTCCAACTTCGCCCATGGCGACACCATGGCCTTCGGGGCGATGGTGACGATCCTCGTCACCTGGTGGTTCCAGTCGCTGGGGCTTTCGATTGCGCCGTTGCCTACCGCGCTGCTGGCCCTGCCCTTCGGGATCGCGGCCACGGCGCTGCTGCTTCTGGGCACCGATCGGGTGGTCTATCGCTTCTATCGCCGGCAGAAGGCGGCGCCGGTGATCCTGGTGATCGTCTCGATGGGGGTGATGTTCATCATGAACGGTCTGGTGCGCTTCATCATCGGCCCCAACGAGCAGCGTTTCGCGGACGGCGCCCGTTTCATCATCTCGGCGCGCGATTTCAAGCAGATGACAGGCCTGCGCGAGGGGCTGGCGATCAAGGCCAGTGCCGGGATCACGGTGATCACCGCGATCATCGTGGTGGCGGTGCTGTTCTGGTTCCTCAACCGCACACGCACCGGGAAGTCCATGCGCGCCTTTTCCGATAACGAGGATCTGGCGCTGCTGTCGGGCATCAACCCCGAACGGGTGGTGATGTACACCTGGATGATCGTGGCCGCGCTGGCCACCATCGCCGGGGTGCTCTACGGCCTTGACAAGAGCTTCAAGCCCTTCACCTATTTCCAGCTGCTGCTGCCGATCTTCGCCTCGGCCATCGTCGGCGGCCTGGGCAATCCGCTGGGGGCCATTGCCGGCGGCTTCGTCATCGCCTTTTCGGAAGTCACCGTGACATATGCCTGGAAGAAGGTGCTGGGCTATCTGCTGCCTGAAAGCCTGGAGCCTTCGGGCCTCGTGCAGCTGATGTCCACCGACTACAAGTTCGCGGTATCGTTTGCCATCCTGGTCATCGTGCTGCTGTTCAAGCCGACCGGTCTGTTCAAGGGGAAAGCGGTATGACTCCCGCCATCAAGAACACGCTGCTGTTTGCCCTGGTGTTCGGGCTGATCATCTCCACCGGATTCATCAACAGCTGGAACGTGGCGCTGGGCATCCTCAACATGGGGCTGCTCTCGGCGATCATGGCGCTGGGCGTGAACATGCAATGGGGCTATGCCGGGCTGTTCAACATCGGCGTCATGGGCTTCGTGGCGCTTGGCGGCCTGGGCGCGGTGATCGTCGCCATGCCGCCGGTGGGCGAGGCCTGGGCAGCCGGCGGGCTGCGGGTGCTGGCCGCGCTGGCGGTGGGTGCCGGCACCATCCTCGGCGCCACCTGGCTGTGGCGCCGGGTCCGGCCCGGGCGCTCGCGGGCGCTGGCCATCCTGACCCTTCTGGTGGTCGGATTCTTCTTCTTCCGCTGGCTGTTCGATCCGGCGGTGCAGGCTATCGAGGCGGTGAACCCGGCCGGCACCGGCTATCTGGGCGGGCTCGGCCTGCCGGTGCTGATCGGCTGGCCGGTGGGCGGGCTGCTGGCCGCTTGCGCGGCCTGGATCATCGGCAAGACGGCGCTGGGGCTGCGCTCGGACTACCTGGCCATCGCCACGCTGGGGATTGCCGAGATCGTCATCGCCGTGCTCAAGAACGAGGACTGGCTGTCGCGCGGGGTCAAGAACGTGGTCGGCATCCCCCGCCCCTGGCCCGTTCCCTATGAAATAGAACTGCAAGGGTCACCCGGTTTCGTCGAACGCGCCCAGAGCCTCGGGCTCGACCCGGTCACGGCCTCCTCACTGACCGTGAAACTGGCCTATGCCGGGCTGTTCACCATCGTCCTGCTGCTGCTGATCTGGCTCAGCCAGCTGGCGCTGAATTCGCCCTGGGGGCGGATGATGCGGGCCATCCGCGACAACGAGGTGGCGGCCGAGGCCATGGGCAAGGACGTCACCCGCCGGCACCTGCAGATCTTCATCCTCGGCTCGGCGGTGCTGGGGCTGGCCGGTGCGATGCTCGTCACCCTCGACGGGCAGCTGACCCCGGGCAGCTACCAGCCGCTGCGCTTCACCTTCCTGATCTGGGTGATGGTGATCGTCGGCGGTTCGGGCAACAACTGGGGCGCGGTGCTGGGCGGTTTCCTGATCTGGTTCCTCTGGATCCAGGTGGAGCCGATCGGCCTGTGGCTGATGGAGCAGATCACCGCCGGCATGAGCGACGATTTCTGGCTCAAGCAGCACCTGATCAAGTCCGCCGCCCACATGCGACTGCTGACCATGGGGGTGATCCTGCTGGTGGTGTTGCGCTTCAGCCCGCGCGGCCTGATCCCGGAAAGGTAACCCATGCGCGCTCCCGCCATCCTGCTGCTGGCTGCCGGGGCGTCACGCAGGATGCGCGGGGCCGACAAGCTGCTCCTGATGATCGAAGGCCGGCCCCTGCTGGCGCGCATGGCAGCGCGCGCCCTCGACACCGGATACCCGGTTTTCGTCACCCTTCCCGAAGGGGAGGGGCCGCGCAGGGCGGCACTGGAGGGGCTGAAGATCACGCCAGTGGCCGTGGCAAACCCGGGGCGCGGCATGTCCGCCTCGATCCGCGCCGGCATTGGAGCCCTGCCCCCGGGCACGCCCGCGGCGCTGATCATGCTGGCCGATATGCCCGAGATTACCACCTCCGATCTCGATGCCCTGCTCGCCGCCTCGGCGCGCACCGGCCACCAGCGGATCATCCGCGCCACCGCTGAGGACGGCACGCCGGGCAATCCGGTGCTCTTTCCCGCCCGGTTGTTTTCCGCACTCAAGGCGCTGCATGGCGATCAGGGCGCGCGCGCCCTCATGAAGCAGGGAAACCCCCTGCCCGTCCCCCTGCCCGGCCGCCACGCGCTGATCGATCTCGACACACCCGAAGACTGGCAGGCCTGGCAGGGCTGAGCCCCCGCCCCTTCGATGCCTGAAAAATATCCCCGCCGGAGGCATGAAACCTGAAGGTGGTCAGGATCCATGGCTCCGGCGGGCAATGGCCGGAAAGGAAGGGGCCGGGGCGCCCCTCAGAGCAGAAGCTGCGCCTCGTGTTTCTTCAGCGTGCGGCGCGCGGCAGCGAAACCGCCGGCCCTGATCTTTTCCTCGTCCCTGAGCTCCGGGAACAGCTCGAAGATTTCTTCCCGCTGCTCCTGGCCGAGCCCGGAAAGCGAGTAGTCACCAGGCTGGAAGCTTTCCGTCCAGGCGCCGTTGGAGAGCACGATCTCGTGGCGCTCGCACAGGAAGTGGATGTATTCCACTTCCGCGGTGGCCTTGCGCTCGATCCCATGCATGCCCAGCAGGTGCTTGGCCGCCACCAGAACCTCGCTTTCACCGAAATACAGCTGGGCCGGGCCGCCGCTGATCAGCAGCCGGTGGCTGGGCGAGACCATCATGTCGCGCTCCGGCAGCCCATGGCCGAGCGCCCCCTTGCGCACCAGGATCGGTTGCAGCCGCTGCGGCAGGGAGCCGGCGCCCAGCGAGATCTTCTTGCGCCCGATCCAGAGGATCTCCTGCGCGCCGTTGTCGCGGGTGAATACCCGGTCGCCGACCCGCAGGTCCTCGACCGCGCGCTCGCCCTGCATGGTGGCGATCGCGGTGCCGGGGGTGAAGCAGATGATCTTCTCGATCTCCTTGAAGACGGTCTTGCCGATGACCTTGCCATCGTCGTCGAGGAAGCGCACGATCCCCGATTCCGGGCCGGTCATCTGGATGGTGAAGTTGTCGGCGCCGCTCAGATCGAGCACGTCGATATCTTCGCCGTCCTCATCCTCGCCGCCGATGACCACATTGTAGCCTTCGGTGACATAGAAGGTGTCGTTGCCCTGACCGCCGGTGGCCTTGTCGTTGCCGGCCCCGAGGATCAGCGTGTCATCCCCCTCGCCGCCGCACAGCTTGTCATTGCCGTCGCCGCCGTCGAGGACATCGTCGCCTTCACCGCCGGAGAGCTTGTCATTGCCATCGCCGCCAAACAGGCGGTCATCGCCCTCGCCGCCGAACAGGTGATCATTGCCGGAGCCGCCGTTGATCACGTCATCGCCGTCGAAGCCGAAGATCTGATCATTGCCCCCAGCGCCATCCAGACCATCGTCGCCGGACGATCCGGTGATCGCACCGGCGCCGGGCTGAACCTGCTCGCCATTGCAGTCTTCGGCGCTCTGATCGTCATCGTCATGATCGTCATCGTCATCATGATCGTCGTCATCGTCGTCATGATCATCGTTGTCGCCGTCATCATGATCGTCGTCATCGTCGTCATGATCGTCGTTGTCACCGTCATCATGATCGTCGCCATCGCCGTCATGATCGTCGTCGTCA
>JALSGY010000059.1 GCA_026982515.1 Paracoccaceae bacterium | reverse complement strand
GCTGACACTGCTGACCCGGCTCGACGGTGGCGCGCTGGCCCGCGCCCAGTTCGAAAATGCCGTCAACATGACCGAACGTTTCGGTGCGCTGGCCTGCCTGGTGCCCACCGCCCACGGCCCCGCGGCACTGGAGGCCTTCTACCGGCAATGGCGGGGGGAGCGGCTGGTGATCGACAAGTGGTTCACGGTGCAGGTGGCCCGCGCCCGGCCCGAAGCCTCGCTGGAGGTGGCCCGCGCCCTGGCCAGCCATCCGGATTTCAACTGGAAGAATCCCAACCGCTTCCGCGCCCTGATCGCGGGCTTCGCCACCATGAACCCGGCCGGTTTCCACCGCGCCGACGGTCAGGGCTACGCCTTCGTGGCCGACTGGCTGATCCGGCTCGATGCCGTCAACCCCCAGACCGCGGCACGCCTGAGCGGCGTGTTCGAGACCTGGCGGCGTTACGATGCCCCCCGGCAGGAAAAGATTCGCGCCGCCCTGATGCGCATCCTGGAAACCCCGGGGCTGTCGCGCGACACCACCGAGATGGTCAGCCGGCTGCTGGGCTGAGGCCGGGGGCGCTGCCCCCGGACCCCCGGAGTATTTTTCGCAAGATGAAGGGGCGCCCCCTTCAGTGCCTTCGCCCCCCGCGGCAGGCATGGCTCAGCCCCGGCAATACTCCTGGGCACTGGTCCAGGCGGCCATGGCGGCGCGCATCTTGGGGTTGCGGAACGGGGCCCAGTCGCGCGCCACCCCGCGCCAGCGCCCCCCTTGCGAGATCAGCACTCCGTCGCGCCCCACCTGGTAGGCGGCGATGTCCACCGCACAGGCGAGATTGGCCGCACCGTCCTTGAGCTCGGCCACAGTGGTGGCCTCGCAGCCGTAGTAGCGCGCCGAGCGGGGGGCGATCTGGGTCAGCCCGATCCAGCGCCCGCCGCCGCCCACGGCCCGCGGGTTCCAGGTGCTTTCGTATTTCGCAAGCGCCGAGAACAGCCCGGCCCAGAAGGCGGCGCGCTCGGCGCGGGTGGCCTGCGGATAGGCGGGGCAGAAGGCGCGGATATCCCGCGGGGTGCTCTCCACCAGGGCCGCTCCCCGGCCGCCGAGGGCGGCAAGGGTGGCGCGGGTCCACTGCTCGGCCTCGGGGCGGTGATCCCACTGCATGGGCGGAAGCGGGGCGGCACGCGCGACCTCCGGCTGGCCGGCACGGGCGCAGGCGGCCAGCAGCACGAGCCCGACCAGCAGCATGGCGTTGCGCATCTTCAAGCCCCCTTTCATCGTCACCCCGGCCGCACAGGCCGGAACGGCGGCAAGGGTGACCCGCGGCGCGAGGGATGTCCAGCGGCGGCGCGACCGTCGGCGGGTTTGCGCCCCCTTGCCCCCTGTTCCGCCCTGCCCTAGAACCACCCCGAACCCCTTGCAGGACGAAGTGACATGCTCGATCTGACCTTTGACGCCCCGAAACCCAAGGTGATCTCCGGCGCCACCGGCGAGTGGGAACTGGTGATCGGCATGGAGGTGCACGCCCAGGTGGCCAGCAAGGCCAAGCTGTTTTCCGGCGCCTCCACCGAGTTCGGAGCCGAGCCCAACTCCAACGTCTCCTTCGTCGATGCGGCGATGCCGGGAATGCTGCCGGTGATCAACGAGTTCTGCGTCGAGCAGGCGGTGCGCACCGGGCTGGGGCTGAAGGCGCAGATCAACCTGGTCTCGGCCTTCGACCGCAAGAACTACTTCTACCCCGACCTGCCGCAGGGGTATCAGATTTCGCAGCTCTACCACCCCATCGTCGGCGAGGGCGAGGTGCTGGTGGAAATGGGCCCCGGGCTGGCGCGGCGCGTGCGCATCGAGCGCATCCACATCGAGCAGGACGCCGGCAAGTCGATCCATGACATGGATCCGCACATGTCCTTCGTCGATCTCAACCGAACCGGGGTGGCGCTGATGGAGATCGTCTCGCGCCCCGACATCCGCAGCCCCGAAGAGGCGGCCGCCTACATCGCCAAGCTGCGCCAGATCATGCGCTACCTGGGCACCTGCGACGGCAACATGCAGAACGGCAACCTGCGCGCCGACGTGAATGTCTCGGTCTGCCGTCCGGGCGATTACGAACGCTACATGGAAACCCAGGATTTCGGCCATCTCGGCACGCGCTGCGAGATCAAGAACATGAACTCGATGCGCTTCATCCAGCAGGCCATCGACTACGAGGCGCGGCGCCAGATCGCCATACTCGAAGACGGCGGCACGGTGGATCAGGAAACACGGCTGTTCGATCCCGACAGGGGCGAGACGCGCTCCATGCGCTCCAAGGAAGAGGCGCATGACTACCGCTATTTCCCCTGCCCCGATCTCCTGCCGCTGGAGATCGAGCAGGAATGGGTGGATGCGATCCGCGACAGCCTGCCCGAGCTGCCCGACGAGAAGAAGGCGCGCTTCATCACCGAATTCGGCCTGTCGGACTATGACGCCTCGGTGCTGACGGCCGATGTGGAGGCGGCGCGATTCTTCGAGAAGGTGGCCGAGGGGCGTGACGGCAAGATGGCCGCCAACTGGGTGATCAACGAGCTTTTCGGGAGGCTCAAGAAGGACGGGCTGGAGATCGGCGAAAGCCCGATCGGGGCCGAGCGCCTGGGAGCCATCATCGAGCTGATCTCCCGGGGCGACATTTCCGGCAAGATCGCCAAGCAGGTGTTCGAGATCGCCTATACCACCGGGCGCGAGCCCGCCGAGATCGTCGAAACGGAGGGGTTGAAGCAGGTCACCGACACCGGCGCCATCGAGGCTGCGGTGGACGAGGTGATCGCCGCCAACCCCGCGCAGGTGGAAAAGGCCAGGGAAAACCCCAAGCTGGTGGGCTGGTTCGTGGGGCAGGTGATGAAGGCCACCGGCGGCAAGGCCAACCCCAAGGCCGTCAACGAGGCGGTGCGCGCCAGGCTGGGGCTGTAGGGGCCGCCCGCCGGGCTCATGCCGGGATCGTGAGCGCGCGGAACGCTTGAAACCGCCCGCCGGGGGCGGCTAGATTGCGCCGGACCAGGACAGGAGAGGCGCGATGCCGCGTTACGAATACAAGGTGGTTCCGGCCCCCCGAAAGGGGCAGAAAGGCAGGGGCGTGCGCAGCTCTGAAGCCCGCTTTGCCCTGGCGCTGGAAGCGGTGATGAACGAGATGTGCGCCGAGGGCTGGGAATACCAGCGCGCGGAGACCCTGCCTTGCGAAGAACGCCGCGGACTGACCTCGCGCACCACCGTCTTTCACAACGTGCTGGTGTTCCGCCGGGCCCTGCCCGAGGCCAGCGCACCGGCCGAACCGGACCCCGTGGCAGCGGATGACGGAAAAGACGCAGGTGAGGAAGAGAGCGCCCCCGCATCTCGGCCGAAAGCGGAAACCCCGCCCTCCGAAGCGGAACGCAATGAGCCCGTTCTGCCGCGTCTGGGCGGGGCCACGCGGGCCGGGCTGGCCGGCGAGGCCCCCCCGAAAGAGGGGTGATCGTTTCCGCGGCGGAACAAATCGAGCGCAGGAATTATATTGTGGAGCCTTCCGCGACGGCGGATCCCGCCGTTGCGACAGGAAGGTAAACGAGAGAAATTCCCTTGCAGTTCAAGGTATTCCCTGGGGCTCAGGGTGAGTTGCACCCCCGGGCCTGCATGATATTTCCGCATCAGTGCCCGAATCTCGCCGCATTTTCATTGAGCGAAACACCACCCCGGCCGTATCATGATGCGGTACCGGGTGGGTGTAACGAGTGAAATCCGTGGTGTGTCATGGAACGGTATGAGTACAGACTGGTGCAGGCTCCGGGGCAGTCAGGGACTGCCCCGGGGAGTCACAACGGCGAGGACGGGCTTGCCGGAACGATCCTTGGAATCATGAACGAGGCCGGCCGCGAGGGCTGGCAGTTCCTGCGCCGCGAAAGCCTGGCCGGAGAGGCCCCGCGCGGCTGGCTGCGCCGGCGCGCGGCACCTCAAGACTACCTGGTGTTCCGCCGCCCGCTGCCCGCCCGGCAGCCCGCGCCGGCGCCAGCGCCCGAAACGGCACCCGGGGCCGCGCATCACACGCCCCGGCGCGAACCGATGAGCACCAGCGAGCTCGAGAAGTTGCGCGCCAACATCCGCAAGGCGCTCGGCCCCGAGATGATGGAGCGGCCCCGGACGCCGTAGCCCGGGGCTCAGGCGCCGATCTGCAGCGCAAGCGCGTGGATGCGCGCAACCAGATCCTTTCCCAGCGCCTCGTGCACCGCGCGATGGCGCTCGATACGGCTCATCGGCGCGAAGGCTTCGGCCTCGATGATGATCCTGAAGTGGCTCTCGCCGCCCTCGCGATAGCCCGCATGGCCGCGGTGCTTCTCGCTTTCGTCAATGATTTCAAGCCTGCCGGGGTGAAACGCCTCCTCCAGCCTGTTGCGCAGCTCTTCGGTAATGCTCATTTTTCCGCCTTGCCCCCTTCAATCCTGTGGCAAATGGTCTAAACTCTCGGGTCCGAGTCGAAAAGGCATTGATTATGGTGAAACCCGATCCGTTCGGATTCGACATATCCGTCTCGGCGGACAAGAAGAAACGCACCCGCGGCCGGCGCGGCATGTCGGGCGCTTTCGAGACCTCGACCCGCGTCTGCGAGCATCCCGGATGCGAGGAGCGCGGCCAGTATCGTGCGCCCAAATCCCCCGATTCGCTGGACGAATACTTCTGGTTCTGCAAGACGCATGTGCGCGAATACAATCTGAAATGGAACTTCTTCGACGGCTCCAGCGAGGAAGAGCTGCTCGAGCAGATGGACCGAGACCGCGTCTGGGAACGCGAAACCAAGCCCTTCGGCAAGAGTTCGGACGAGGCCCGTGCCTGGCAGCGACTGGGCATCGACGACCCCCACCAGGTGCTGGGCGACAAGGCCACCCGCAACCCCGGCAAGTCGGTGACCGGCACCCGCAAGCTGCCGCCCACCGAACGCCGAGCGCTGGAGATTCTCGAGGCCAGGGACCACTGGACCAAGGCCGAGGTGCGCAAGCAGTACAAGGCCCTGATCAAGGTGCTGCACCCGGACATGAACGGCGGTGACCGCAGCCACGAGGAGCAGCTGCAAGAGGTCGTCTGGGCCTGGGATCAGATCAGGGAAAGCCGCTGGTTCCGCGACTGAGACCACGGGGCGGGGGTTCAAACCCGGCGCAAATGCCCCATATGGAGGGCGGCGGGCGGCGTTGACCTTGCCCGCAACATCCCCCACAACACCGCTGTCACCGGGAAGGGCCCGGGGGCGGCATGGTTTTTCGAGGACAACATGGCAGACGGCACGACGGAGACGCTGGTGAAACCGACCGAGGAGATCTCGGTCCGCGAAACCTTCGGGATCGACACCGACATGGTGGTGAAGGGCTTTGCCGAGCGCACCGAGCGTGTGCCGGAGATCGACCCCACCTACAAGTTCGACCCGGATACCACCCTGGCGATCCTGGCCGGTTTCTCCCATAACCGGCGGGTGATGATCCAGGGCTACCACGGCACCGGCAAGTCCACCCACATCGAGCAGGTGGCCGCCCGGCTCAACTGGCCGATGGTGCGCGTCAACCTCGATTCCCACATCTCGCGCATCGACCTGATCGGCAAGGATGCGATCAAGCTCAGGG
>JALSGY010000058.1 GCA_026982515.1 Paracoccaceae bacterium | reverse complement strand
ACGCACCACCGCCCATGTGATGACGGTTGACGGCGGAAACATCGAGGCCGCCCTGCGCTAGGCAGAGCGGCCTTCGGGTTTTCTTGTGGCGGAAATCAGAGCGTGACGTCCTGCGCCTCGCCCTGTTCCTGCGCCAGTTTCGCGGCCACCGAGGCCACGGCCAGATCCTGCAGGCCCACGCCGGTGCCGTCGAACAGCGTGATCTCGTCATCCGAGGTGCGGCCCGGGTGCACGCCGTTGATCACGTCGCCGATCGGGGTGATGTCGGACTCCTCGATCAGCCCGGCAGCGATGGCGTGCTGGGTTTCTCCGATGGTGATCGACTGGGCGACCTCGTCGGTAAACAGGGTGGCAGCGGCGACAAGCTGCGGGTCCACCTCCTGCTTGCCCTTCGTGTCGGTGCCCATGCAGGCGACATGGGTGCCGGGGCGGATCCAGTCCTTCATCATCAGCGCCTCATGGGCCGAGGTGATGGTGATGATCACATCCGCCTGCGCGCCCAGCTCCTCGCGCTCGACCGCCTCGAAGGGCAGGCCCAGCTCTTCGGCCACGGCGCCTAGTTTGGGCAGCATCTCGGGGTGGAAGTTCCAGGCCACGACGCGCTCGAAGTCGCGCTGCTCGGCCGCGGCGCGCAGCTGGAACTGCGCCTGATGGCCGGCGCCCACCATCCCCAGCACCCTGGCATCCTTGCGCGCCAGGTGGTTGATGGAGATGGCGGAGGAGGCCGCGGTGCGCACCGCCGTGAGATAATTCCCCCCCACCAGCGCCGAAAGCTGCCCCGTGTCGGGATCGAACAGGAACACGGTAGACTGGTGGTTGGTCAGCCCCTTGTCCATGTTATGGGGCCAGTAGCCGCCGGCCTTGACGCCCAGCACCAGCCCGGCGCGGTCGAATCCGGACTTGAAACCGTAGAGCGCATCGGCATGGCCGATGGCCTCGCGGATGACGGGAAAGTTGTAGGCATCGCCCCGCGCCATGGCGCCGAAGACGGCCTCCACGGCATCGAAGGCGGCCTTGCGGGTGACAACCTTCTGGCAGGTTGCCTCTGTCACGATCAGCATCCGGACAATCCTCAGTAGGCCAGGCCGCGGGCGGTGACGGGGATGACGTTTTCCACCTTGCCGTCGCGCACCAGCACATACCAGTCGTGGACGTTGCAGGTGGGATCGCAGTGGCCGGGGATCAGCTTGATCTTCTGGTTGATCTTCAGCTTGCCCTCCGGATCGGCGATCACGCCATGCTCGTCCGAGCACTTGACGTATTCCACACCCTCGATCCCGTGCACCTTGGGCAGGCCACTGTCCACCGACTGTGCCTTGAGCCCGGCATCGACCACCGCCTTGTCGGGCTTGGCGTGGCTCATGACCGAGGTCAGCAGAAACAGCGAGGAAGCGAACTGGGTTTCGGAAATCGGCTTGCCGTTTTCATCGAGGATGCGGCCGTAATCGGCATCCATGAAGGCGTAGGAGCCGCACTGAAGCTCGTTGTAGACACCCGAGGTGCCCTCGAAGTAGTAGCTGCCGGTGCCACCGCCGCCGACGATGTCACACTCCAGCCCCTCGGCCTTCAGCGCATCGACGGCCTCGCGCACCATGGCCACGGCGATGTCGATCTTGGCCTTGCGGTCCTCGTATTTGTCGAGGTGCTGCATGGCGCCCTGATAGGCCTGGATGCCGGAGAACTTCAGCCCCTCGGCCGCGTCCACCGCCTTGGCGATGGCGACCACGTCGGCGGTCTCGGTCACGCCGCAGCGCCCGGCGCCGCAGTCGATTTCCACCAGCACCTCGATCTCGGTGCCGTGCCTTGCCGCGGCGGCCGAAAGATCGGCCACGTTGTCGATGTCATCCACGCAGACCAGCGTGCGCGCGCCCAGCTTCGGCAGCCGCGCCAGACGGTCGATCTTGGCCGGGTCGCGGACCTGGTTGGAAACCAGGATGTCCTTGATGCCCTCACGGGCGAAGGCCTCGGCCTCGGAAACCTTCTGGCAGCAGATTCCGCAGGCGCCACGCTCGATCTGCATCTTCGCGATGTCGGCGGACTTGTGCATCTTGCCATGCACCCGCAGGCGCACGCCCATCTCGTCGGCGTGTTTCTGCATCTTGTCGAGGTTTTCCTCCAGCACGTCCATCTCCACCATCAGGCAGGGGGTCTGGATATCGGCGGCGTCCATGCCCGGCTTGGCGGGGATGTTGTAGCCTACTTCGTAAACGTCAATGTCGCTGTGCTTGTTCATCTTGCCTCCTCGCCCTTACATCCAGGGCAGTTTCTTCAGATCCACGTTGCCGCCGGTGAGGATCACCCCCACCCGCTTGCCCGCGAACCGCTCCTTGTTCTTGAAAATGGTGGCCAGCGTCACGGCGCTGGAGGGTTCCACCACGATCTTCATGCGCTGCCAGATCAGGTACATGGCATCGATGATCTCCTGCTCTTCGGCCAGCAGGATGTCGGTGACGAAGTTCGATACGAAATGCCAGGTCAGATCCTTGAGCGGCACCTTCAGCCCGTCGGCCACCGTTACCGGCGCATCATCGGCGATGATGTGTCCGGCCTTGAAACTGCGATACGCGTCATCGGCCTGTTTCGGCTCGGCCGCATAGATTTCCACCTCGGGTGCGATGGTGGAAAGCGTCAGGCAGGTGCCCGAAACCATCCCGCCGCCGCCGATGGGCGCGATGACGGCATCCAGCCCGGCGACCTGTTCCATCAGCTCGCGCGAACAGGTGCCCTGGCCCGAGATCACCCTGGGATCGTTGTAGGGATGCACAAATTCGGCACCGGTTTCCGCCACCACTTTCGCGAACACCTCTTCGCGCGAACTGGTCGAGGGCTCACATTCGGTGATCGTGCCGCCATAGCCGCGCACGGCCTCCTTCTTGGCCTCCGGCGCGGTACGGGGCATGACCACATGGCAGGGAATGCCGCGCCGGCCGGCCGCATAGGACAGGCTCAGCCCGTGGTTGCCCGAGGAATGGGTTGCCACGCCCTTTTCGGCCTGCTCGTCGGAAAGCGAGAACACCGCGTTGGATGCCCCGCGCGCCTTGAACACGCCGGCCTTCTGGAAGTTCTCGCATTTGAAGAACAGCTCGGCCCCCGTCATTCGGTTGAAGGTTTCCGAGGTCAGAACCGGGGTTTCGTGCACATGAGGGCGGATGCGCTCATGTGCAGCGAGCACGTCGTCAAAGGTGGGTATCTGCATCGTCTCTCCCTCAGGCCGCCGCCGAGATCGCACCGGCGGACGTCTTGCGATAGTATTCCTGCGCCGCCGCGACGCCGGATCCAAGTGTGATCGGGTAGTCAAGGTCCTTCATCGCCATCTCGATCGTGGCCAGCCCCGACAGCACCATCACGTCGGTCAGCGCGCCGAGATGCCCGATGCGGAATACCTTGCCGGACATCTCTCCCAGCCCGATCCCGAAGGATACACCATAGGCATTGTAGGCGTGATTGACCAGCGCATCCGAGTTGAAACCCTCCGGCACATAGATCGCGCTCACCGAGTTGGAATACAGATCGGGGCTCCGGGCGCAAAGCTTCAGACCCCAGGCCGAGACTGCCTGCCGCACGCCTTCGGCCAGCCGCTGGTGGCGGGCAAAGACGTTGTCCAGCCCCTCCTCGAACAGCATGTCGAGAGCGGTGCGCAGACCGAAGATAAGCTGCAGCGGCGGCGTGTATGGGTAGCCGCCGGCGGCGTTGGCCTTGGTCATGTCGCGAAAATCGAAATAGCAGCGCGGGCAGGTTGCCGTCCGGGTGGCGGCCATGGCCTTGCGGCTGACGGCGAGGATCGCCATGCCCGCGGTCAGCATCAGCCCCTTCTGCGAGCCCGAGATGGCGATGTCCACGCCCCACTCGTCCATCCTGAAATCCATCGAGGCCAGCGAGCTGACGCAATCGACGAACAGCATCGCCGGATGGCCCGCGCCGTCCATGGCGGCGCGCACCGCGCCCACGTCGGAGAACACGCCCGTGGCGGTTTCGTTGTGGGTCACCAGAACCGCCTTGATCTCATGCCCGGTATCGGCGGCCAGAACCTCGGCGAAACGGTCGGCCGGGGCGCCGGTGCCCCATTCGCACTCGATCACCTGCACGTCCAGGCCCTGGCGCTGGCACAGATCGATCCAGCGGTGCGAGAACATGCCGTAGCGCGCCACCAGCACCTTGTCGCCGGGGCTCAGCGTGTTTGTCACCGCCGCTTCCCAGCCGCCGGTGCCGCTGGAGGGGAAGGTGATGATCTCGCCGGTCTCGGTGCGGAACAGTTTTTTCAGGTCCCGCAGAACCGGAGCCAGTACATCGACGAAATCCGGCGCGCGGTGATCCATGGTCTGCATGTTCATCGCGTGACGGATACGATCGGGGATATTGGTGGGGCCCGGGATGAAAACCGGGTTCTGGCCAGTCATGGCGAATCCTTCACAGTTTGCCTCGAGCCGCCATCATACGGGCCTACCAGGATTTTTCAATTTTTCTGAAATAGTTTTCTGTTTTGCAGAATTATTCCTCAATTTACTGATTATAAAAAGGAAATGATTTTTCGTTCATTCTGTAAGATAGGTTTTGAAATTTTTTTCCATTTCTGCATTATGACTGGTATCACAACCAGCGCAGCACCCGAACTCACGGGGGACAGGGCCTTGAACGAGCAGATCACCGAAAAGCGCAAGCGCGGGCGCCCGCGGCTGGCCAGGCCTGAAAGCACGACCACCAAGGTACAGGCGCTTGATCGGGGGCTGCAGATTCTGAACGCGCTGGCGCGCATCAACTCCGGCACGCTGTCCGAGCTGGCCCTGCAGGTGGGCATGCCGCCCTCTTCGGCGCACCGCATCCTTTCCACCTTGCAAGATCACGGCTTTGTGGAGTTCGACGACACCACCCAGGAATGGGCGATCGGCATCGGGGCGTTTCGGGTCGGCAGCGCCTACCTGGTGCGCACCAACCTGATCGAGGCGGCGCGCAAGGCGATGCGCAAGCTGATGCTCGATACCGGCGAGACGGCCAACCTCGGGATCGAGGACAACGGTTATGTGGTCTTCGTCAGCCAGGTGGAAACCCACAACCCGATCCGCGCCTTCTTCCGCCCCGGCACCCGAGGACACATGCATGCCTCCGGCATCGGCAAGGCGTTGCTGGCCAACATGACCCGGCGCGAGGTGGAGGCCATCCTTCAGAAAACCGGCATGCCGGAGTTCACCCCCAACACCCTGACCTCGCCCAGACAGCTTTTCACCGATCTCGAGATCTGCGCCAAACGCGGCTGGTCGCTGGACGACGAGGAGCGCTACCTCGGCATGCGCTGCGTCGCCGCCCCCATCTACAACGCCTTCGGCGAAACCGTGGCGGGGATTTCCGTCTCGGGCCCCACGGTGCGGTTTTCCGGCGAGATCGTGCAGAAAACCGGCCCCGTCGTGCGCGACGCCGCCGAGGCCGTCACCGCCATGATCGGCGGCAAGCGCCCGGCCTGAAGAGGCTCAGAATACCAGCACCTTGTCGGCCGCCTGCGTGGCCGCAGCCAGTTCGGCCATGGTGCTGCGGCTGGCCCCGTCCATCAGATCGTCATCCGTCATGCCGCGGGCATCCATGCAGGTGCCGCAGATCAGCACCCGGCCCTTGCCGATGACGACCCGCTTCAGCATTCGCTCCATGTTGTAATATC
>JALSGY010000057.1 GCA_026982515.1 Paracoccaceae bacterium | reverse complement strand
CGAAGGCCGCGGGGAAATCCTCGCCCCGCTCCACCACCTCGCCATGCCCGCCATAGGCCCGCGCCAGCGCGGCGAAATCTGGATTGGCCAGATCGGTGCCGCTGACCCGCTCGGGGTAGGTGCGCTCCTGATGCATGCGGATGGTGCCGTAGCGGCCGTTGTTGGCCACGATCACCACAATCTTTGCACCGTGCTGCACGGCGGTGGACATCTCGTTCAGCGTCATCTGGAAACAGCCGTCGCCCGCCAGGCACACCACGGTGCGTTCAGGATGTTCCAGGCTGGCCGCGATTGCCGCCGGAAAGCCGTATCCCATGGAGCCCGAAGTCGGCGCAAGCTGGGTGCCATGCCGCTTGAACCGGAAATACCGGTGCAGGAAGGCGGCATAGTTCCCTGCCCCGTTGGCAAGCACCGCATCCTCGGGCAGGTTGTCGGACAGCCAGCGCACCACTTCCTCCAGCTTTACCGCACCGGGCGTTTCCTTCGGCCGCTGCCAGGCCTCGTAATCGGCCCGCGCGGCGCGCCGCCAGTCACCCCAGGGCACATCGCCCGGCGCATTGAGCGCACACAGCGCGCGCAGCATGTCCGGCGCGGCCGCGCAGATCGCAAGATCGGTGCGCAGCCAGCTTCCGGGCAGCTCCGGGTCGGGGTGCACATGGATGATCTGCTTGCCCGGGGCCTCGGGCGTCACCAGCGCATATCCGCCCGAGGGCACATCGCCAAATCGCGTTCCCAGAAGCAGCAGGAAATCGGCCGCCTTCAGCCGCTCTGCCAGCGCCGGATTCATCCCCACGCCCAGGTCGCCGACATACTGCGCCGCACCATTGTCCATGTAGTCCTGCCGCCGGAAGGTGACCGCCACCGGCAGGTCATGTGCCGCCGCGAAGCGCTCCAGATCCGCCGCCGCCTGCGCGCTCCAGCCCGGCCCGCCGACAACCACCAGCGGGCGGGCGGCCCGGGCCAGCATGTCCAGCACCTGCCCTGCCGCTTCCGGCGGCGGCGGGCGCTGCGCAAGCGGCTGCGGAGCAAGCGCCGCCGCGTCGCAGGGTGCGCTCAGCACATCCTCGGGCAGCGCCAGCACCACCGGCCCCGGCCGGCCCGACATGGCCACCCGGAAGGCGCGGTTCACATATTCCGGCAGGCGGTCGGTGTCATCCACCTCGGCCACCCATTTGGCCAGCCCGCCGAAGAGGGCGCGGTAGTCCACCTCCTGAAAGGCGTCGCGGTCGCGATGGGCGCGCGGGATCTGCCCTACGAACAGCACCATCGGGGTGGAATCGTGGCGCGCCACGTGAACCCCGGCACTGGCATTGGTGGCGCCGGGGCCGCGAGTGACGAAGGCCACGCCGGGCCGGCCCGTCAGCTTGCCCGTGGCCTCGGCCATCATCGCCGCACCGCCTTCGTGGCGGCACACGACATTCTCGATGCCCGATCCGTGCAGCCCGTCGAGCACCGCCAGAAAGCTCTCTCCGGGAACCGAGAACACCCTCGTGACCCCAAGCGCCTTCAGCTGCTCCACAAGCAATTGCCCGCCGTGCCGCCTGCCGCCCATCTGCAACTCCTCCGATCCAGCGTCTTGCTGCCGCCTGCATGGCATTGACGGTGGCGCGCGTAAAGGGATGGCGTCAGGCGGGGTTGGAAATCTCGATCAGGTTGCCGTCCGGATCGCGCAGATAGATCGAGCGGATCGGCCCCGTGGCCCCGGTTCGCGGCACCGGACCCAGCTCATGCGTCACCCCGCCCGCCTGAAGCCACGCGATCCACGCCTCGAGCGGAGTATCGCTGACAAGGCACAGATCGGCCGTGCCGGGCAGCGGACAGCGGGCATGCGGCACGAACTCGCGCCCGGCCTCGTGCAGGTTGATCTTCTGCGCCCCGAACTTCAGGGCGACCCGCCGGGTGCCGTCGGCGGCGCGAAAGGCCTCCGCCCTCATGCCCAGCACGTCGGTGTAGAACGCCGATGTCGCCGCAATGTCGCGGACCGTCAGCACGAGATGATCGAGCGCCTTCACGCGGGGCTGCATTTGCGATTGCCTTCCGGTTCTTCACGGTTACCCTGCCAGCATGCCCCACACACCCGACCAGACGCAAATCCTCCACGACCAACTCGATCCGGCCCGCGCCGCGGCACTGCATGCCACGCTCGGGCGCCCGGGCCGCCCCCCCGGCCCCGGAGATCCGCTGCCGCCCTTCTGGCACATGATCTACTTCTGGGATGTCCGCCCGCCGCAGGATCTGGGCCGCGACGGCCATCCGCGCACCGGCCTCGGCCTGATCCCCGATCTCGGCCTGCCCCAGCGCATGTGGGCCGGCGGTAGGCTGGAGTTTCTCGCCCCCCTGCGCCTCGGCCAGCCGGCCGAGAAGCGCTCGATGGTGGAGGATGTCCAGATCAAGCAGGGCCGCAGCGGCAAGCTGGGGTTCATCCACCTGCGTCACGACATCATCCAGCAGGGCCGGCTTTGTGTTACCGAACGCCAGGATCTGGTCTACAAATCCCCCATCCCGCCGGGCCCCGGGGGCCAGCCGCCCGGGGCCGGCCGGCAGCCTGAGGGCCGCAAGGCAGCCAGTTTCAGCACCACCTTGCTGTTTCGCTACTCGGCGCTCACGATGAACGGCCACCGCATCCATTATGATGCCGATTACGCGCGCGACCAGGAGGGCTATGCCGGCCTGGTGGTCCATGGGCCCCTGCTGGCACAGCTGCTGATCCATTACGCCGAAGAGGTTCTCGGGCCGCTTCGCAGCTTCGACTTTCGCGCCACCTCGGCGCTGATGGTCCATGAAGAGGCCGAACTGTGCCACCGGGGCAATGCCTTCTGGGTGCGCGGCCCGGACGGGCGGCTGTGCATGGAGGCCCTAGCCCACTGACGCGCCGGGCCGGGCTCAGAGGCTGGCCTCGACGCGAAACGCGTCCGGTATGGCATCGCGCCCCTCGAGCACCAGATCGGCCATCACCTGCGCCACCTTCGGCGCCATCCCGAAACCGATCTTGAACCCGCCATTGGCGATGAACTCTCCCGGCCTGCCCGGGTATGGCCCCAGCATCGGCGCCCGGCTGCGGGCACGCGGGCGCACCCCGGCCCATGTGGCCAGAACCGGCGCCTCGGCCAGCAGTGGCACGGCGGCGGTGGCGCGGCGGATCAGCTCCTCCACCTGTTCGTCGGTCGTATCGGGGCGGGTGAATTCGCGCTCGGTGGTGGAGCCGATGGCCACGGTGCCGTTGTCGTGCGGCACGACATGCAAGGCTTCGGCATAGAGCTGCGGCTGTTCGCGCGCATCAAACCGCAGCAACGCCGCCTGCCCCTTCACCCCGGCCCCGACCGGGCGGCCAAGCTCGCGCGAGAGCGTCTCCAGCCCCTCGTAGCCGGTGGCATGAATCACAGCCCCCTCCGGCCGGCCCTCGGCGGCAATCCCGGCCCCGCGCGCGGCAAGGGCCCCGGCCAGGGACAGGCAGGCACGGTGCGGGTCGATGCGGGCGGAAAGCGTGTCATGGATCAGCCAGCCGGAGGGGCTGTGCGGCGCCCATGGGCCGAAATCGGTGGCCGGCCTCACCCGCCATTCGGCCTCGCCGCGCCACAGCCCGGCGGCCTGCTGCGCACGCTCGCGGGCCAGATCCAGGGCCCGCCCGTGGGCCACCGGCTGCAGCCGCCCGGTGCGGCCATAGCCCGAAGTCAGCCCCGAGGCCTCTTCCACCCCGGCCCAGAAGGCGCCGGCCATCAGCAGGCTTTGCAGCTGGAATTCCTTCTTGGCGTTCCACCGTTCCGGCGTGTGCGGGGCCAGCGCGCCAACCACCCCGCCGCTGGCCCCCCCGCCGGCGCCGCGCGGATCGATCAACCGCACGCGCGCCCCGCGGCGGGCGCATTCCCAGCCGATCGACAGGCCGAATATCCCCGCCCCGAGTATCGTTACATCCGGCGTTGCCAAAGACGCCCCCTTTGCCCATTGTCGGCACGATAACCAAACCACGTTTAGGGCAAGCGGCGATGGCAGACCAGACGCCGGCGATCGAATGGCGCGACGGCGACACGCCGGTCTCGTCCCTGTTCCAGGATCCGTATTTCTCCATGGTGGACGGGCTGACCGAAACCCGGCATGTGTTCCTGGCCGGCAACGGCCTGCCCGCGCGCTTTCGCCCCGGCTTCCACATCGCCGAGCTGGGCTTCGGCACCGGGCTGAACATGCTGGCCGCCTGGGCGGCGTGGAACGCATCCGGCGTGGATGGCCCGCTGCGTTTCACCAGTTTCGAGGCCTTCCCGCTGGCCCCGGCCGACATCGCCCGCGCCCTGACCGCCTTCCCCGAGCTGGCACCGCTGAGCGGCCCGTTCGTGCAGCGCTGGCGGGCGGGTGAGCGGCGATTCGCCCTGCCGGGGCTGGAGGCCGAGATCATCGAGGGAGATGCCCGCCAGCGGCTGAGCACCTGGGAAGGCGCCGCGGACGCGTGGTTTCTCGACGGCTTCGCACCGGCCCGCAACCCCGAACTGTGGGAACCCGCGCTGATGGCGCAGGTGGCAGCCCATACCCGGCCGGGCGGCACCTTCGCCACCTATACAGCGGCCGGGGCCGTGCGCCGCGCCCTTGCCGAGGCCGGCTTCGAGGTGGCGCGCCGCCCCGGTTTCGGACGCAAGCGGCACATGAGCGCCGGCCGGCTGAGGCCGCCACCATGAGCGCGCAGAACACCCGTCTGGGCATCTGGCTGATGGTGGCGACCACGGTGGTCTTCGCCCTGCAGGATGCCATGTCGCGCTACCTTGCGGGAAATTACAATGTGCTGATGGTGGTGATGATCCGCTACTGGTTCTTCGCCGCCTTCGTGATCGTGCTGGCCAGCCGCCGGGCCGGAGGCATCCGGCAGGCGGCAACCACAACCCAGCCGGTGCTGCAGATCCTCCGCGCCCTGCTGCTGGTGGGCGAGATCTGCGTCACCGTTCTGGCCTTCGTGCTGCTGGGGCTGGTGGAAACCCATGCGGTGTTCATCAGCTATCCGCTGCTGGTGGCTGCGCTTTCCGGCCCGGTGCTGCGCGAACACGTGGGCTGGCGGCGCTGGGGGGCGATCATGATCGGCTTTGCCGGCGTCCTGATCATCCTGCAGCCCGGTTTCGGCGTGTTCTCCCTCGCAGCCCTGGTGCCATTGCTGGGTGCCTTCATGTTCGCGCTCTACGGGCTCTTGACCCGCTACGTGGCGCGGCGCGATTCCACCGCCACCAGCTTCTTCTGGACCGGCGTGGTGGGGGCGGCGGGGATCACCGCCGCCGGCATCTGGTTCTGGGAACCGATGAGCCCGGTCGACTGGGGCTGGATGGGGCTTCTGTCCGTCTCGGCGGTGCTCGGGCACTGGCTGCTGATCCGCTGCTACGAGGTGGCCGAGGCCAGCGCGGTGCAACCCTTCGCCTATCTGCAGCTGGTCTGGGCTTCCGCGCTGGGCATCACCGTGTTCGGCGAAACCCTGCGCGCCAACGTGGCCCTGGGCGCGGCGGTGGTGGTCTGCGCCGGGCTGTTCACCTTGTGGCGGGCCCGGCGAATCGAGACCACCGGGGAATGAGCACCTCTTCATCTTGCTGAAAATACTCCCGCCGGAGGCATGAAGTCATGCTTCGAAAGGGTGCTCAGCGGGTGCCGAGCTCTTCCGACAGGCGCGCGGTGGTCTGGCCCGAAAGCCTGGCGC
>JALSGY010000056.1 GCA_026982515.1 Paracoccaceae bacterium | reverse complement strand
AGACCACATCCTGTTCATCGCCTCCGGTGCGTTCCATATCGCCAAGCCCAGCGACCTCCTGCCAGAGCTGCAGGGCCGGTTGCCGATCCGGGTGGAGCTGCGGGCGCTGACCGAAGAGGACTTCGTGCGGATCCTGACCGAAACCGACAATGCGCTGACGCTGCAATATACCGCGCTGATGGAAACGGAGGGCGTGAAGGTGGCGTTCACCGAAGACGGCATCGCGGCGCTGGCCCGCATTGCGGCAGAGGTGAACCGCAGCGTCGAGAACATCGGCGCGCGGCGGCTTTACACGGTGATGGAGCGGGTGTTCGAGGAACTTTCCTTCAGCGCGCCCGACCGGGCCGGCGAGAGCGTGACCATCGACGCCGCCTTCGTCGAGGAAAACCTGGGCGACATCGCCAAGGCCACGGATATCGGCCGCTACATGT
This sequence comes from Paracoccaceae bacterium, assembly GCA_026982515.1. GTDB lineage: Bacteria > Pseudomonadota > Alphaproteobacteria > Rhodobacterales > Rhodobacteraceae > S012-89. Next base: position 5,242 of record JALSGY010000056.1, on the reverse strand, counting down.
TGTAGGGCCGGGGGCGCTGCCCCCGGACCCCCGGAGTATTTCGGCAAGATGAAGGGGGCAGGCGGCCCGGCTATCGCCTGTGCCGACGCAGATAGACGTACAGCGCGCCCTTGCCGCCATGGCTGCGGTGCGCCTGGGTCACCTGAAGCACCACCGAGGAAAGCGGCGGGCCCTGCAGCCAATGCGGCACCTGCCGACGCAGGATGCCCCGGCGCTCGGGGATGGGGCCGGGCCCGGCATCATCGCGCCCCTTGCCGGTGATCACCAGTACCAACCGCTTGCCCTCGGCATGGGCGCCGAGGAGGAAGCGGATGAGTGCCGGGTGCGCCTGGGCAAGGGTCATGCCATGCAGGTCGATGCGGGCCTCGGGCGCAAGCTTTCCGCGCCTGAGATCGGCAAACCGCCTGCGATCCATGTTCAGGGGTGCGGCGCGGGGATGTTCCAATCCCGCCAGGGGCGCAGCTTGTGCCGTCCCGGCCTTTTCGCCGATGCGGAACCGGGGCGGTTCGTATCGTTCCGTCCCGGGGCCCTGGCGGGCGGGCGGCGGCGGGGCCGGCTGTTGCGGCTTGCGGTTTTCCCGAACCGGGTGCAGCGGGTGGGTACGGGCGCGCACCCTGTCCCACAGTTCCTGCTCTTCGGGCTTCAGCCCGCGCGGGCGGCGGCGGCTCATCGGGCAGCCTCGTCGGCCCGGGCATAGGCCAGCTCGATCGGCAGGAGCATGACCATCCGGCCCGGATCGTTGATGCGCGCGGCCGCGCGGCCGGCCTCGTCTCCGGTGCCGAAGAAGATATCGCCCCGCTGCGCCCCCTTGATGGCCGATCCGGTATCCTGGGCGATCATCAGGCGGCGAAAGCTGCCCTCGCCGCCCTTCTCCACCCAGACCGGCGCGCCCAGCGGCACGAAACGCGGATCGACAGCCAGCGAGCGCAACGGTGTCAGCGAGCGGTTCATCGCGCCCAGCGGCCCGGCCTCGGGGGGCACGCCGCGAAGTTCGCGAAAGAACACGTAAGAGGGGCTTGAGAGCAGCAGTTTCCTCCCGGCAACGGGGTTGCGCCGCACCCAGCTGGCGATCACCTGCGCCGAAACCTGATAGGGTTCGTATATGCCGCGGCGCACCATCTCGTCACCGGGAGAACGGTAGCGCCGCCCGTTGGAGGCCGCATAGCCCAGCCGGATGACCGAACCGTCGCGCAACAGGATCCGGCCGGAGCCCTGCACCTGCAGATAGAACAGTTCCACCGGATCATCGACCCAGGCGATCTCCAGCCCGCGGCCGGCCAGTATCCCGCCGGTCTCGATCTCTTCGCGGGTGTACCACACCATCCCCTCGCGCAGCTCTGGCGGCTTGCGGTAGACGGGATAGCGAAAGCGCGCGTCGGGGCGGCGCGCGCCCTGCAGTTCGGGCTCGAAATAGCCGGTGAACAGGGCCGGGCGGCCATCTTCGACAAGGACCGGACGGAAGAACAGCTCAAAGAAGGTGCGTGCATCGGGCCCGGTGCGGGCGAGGGCGCAGACGGCGGCCCAGTCAGGCGCCTTGAGACTTCCGCAGCTCTTGCGGAACGTCTCCAGGGCAGCCTGGTGGTCATCGCTTTCCCACCCGCGCAGATCCTTGAAGGACAGGATCGTGGTGACAGGCCCCTCCTGGGCAAGTGCCGCTCCCGCCAGCCCGACCGCCACGGCCGCGGCGGCGAAAGCGCTGCGCATCATTCCCCGGTGGCAACCAGCACCCAGTTCGGATTGGCTGCCCCCATTTCGCGGGCGAAGGTCCAGACGTCCTTCTGGCGCTTGATCTCGTTGGGATTGCCCTCGATGATTTCGCCGGCGCTGTTGCGCACGACGGATGTCAGTTCGCCCACGAATTTCACGGTGATCTCGGCCTCGCGGGTCACCTCGTCAAACCGGGCATCGACGAGGTTCAGCTCACGGACGCCGATGAATTCCGCCTCGATGATAAGCCCCTCGCGCTCTCGCGCCTCGACCACCTCGGAGAAGGCGGCGAAGACATCGTCGGAAAGGAAGGGGCGGATCTTTTCCAGCTCTCCCCGCTCGAAGGCCATCAGGATCATTTCGTAGGCCGCGCGGGCGCCGTTGAGGAAATCGGCCACGCCGAACTCTGGCTCCACCTTCTTCATCGCCGCCAGGGCGCGGGCGGCATCGCTGCCTTCGGGCACGTGGTCAATGATGTCATGGTCGGGACCGCCCTCGATCACCTCGAAATCGGGGCGGGGGCCGGGGCGGGCCGGGGCCTGGAGCGGCGGCTTCTCGAACCCTTCGCGGGTGCCGAGCACGCTTTTCAGCCTCAGAATCAGGAAAATCGCAATTCCTGCCAGAACCAGAAGCTGGATTACAGCTGAACTCATCTTTACCTCGCGCTGGGTTGGTGGGTGGTATCGGGCCTGTTGGGGACTTATGTAAGGCAGGGCCACGGTCAAGTCCACCGCGGCTGCAAGTGATGACTTGAGGTTGACATGTGGCTTTTTGCGCTCTTTCTCGCGATCCCGCTGATCGAGATCGCCCTGTTCATCCAGGTCGGCGGCCTGATCGGCCTGTGGCCGACATTGGCGATCGTGGTTCTTACCGCCTTTCTCGGCACCTGGATGATTCGAGCCCAGGGGGTGATGGCGCTCGATCGTCTCCGCGCCTCCCTCAACGAGCTGCGCGACCCCACAGAGCCGTTGGCCCATGGCGCGATGATCCTGATCGCCGGGGCGCTGCTGCTGACCCCGGGTTTCTTCACCGATGCCATCGGCTTTGCGCTGCTGATCCCGCCCGTGCGCTCGGCCGTCTATGCCTGGCTGCGCCGGCGGATGAAGGTGCAGGGCTTCGCCGCCGGCCCCGGCCCGGCCCGGCCCGACGAGCGCCCCGATGTCATCATCGACGTGGAATATGAAGAGGTGACGCCGCAGCGGCGGGGCAACTCCGGCTGGACAGACCATTGAGGCCGCCCGCATGACCTGCTAGGAACCGGCCGACCCCGTATTGAAGGAGAGTGTCATGGCCGATAACGCCGAGCCGAACGGCGCGGAAAAGCCCAAGCAGGCGGCCCCCGTTCAACTGAAGATTCTCGGGCAGTTCATCCGCGACCTGTCATTCGAGAATGTCGTTGCCATGAAGGGCATCGCCGGGGAAATGACCCCGGATGTCAACATCCAGGTCAGCCTCGACGCCAAGAAGCGGCAGGCCGAAAAGCAGTACGAAATTTCCACCAAGTTCAAGATCACCGCCAGGAACAAGGGCACTGAAGATGTCCTGTTCCTGATGGAGCTGGACTACGGCGGGATCTTCCTTGTCGACAACGTGCCCGAAGATCAGCTGCACCCCTTCCTGCTGATCGAGTGCCCGCGGATGATCTTCCCCTTCGTGCGCCACGTGGTCCATGACGTGATTCGCGAAGGCGGCTTCCCGCCGCTCAACCTCGAGCCGGTGGACTGGGTCGCGCTCTACCGCCAGAACCTTGCCCGCCAGGCCGAGGCGGCGAAGGCCGAACCCGCCCAGAACTGACCGGCCGCGTCATCGCCCCTACCGCCCGTCAAGGGCGAAAAGGGGCGATCAGCCGGGCTCGCCTTCCGCGCGCAGGGCCTTCCACAGGGCATCTTCGCCCAGTTCTTCCACGAAGGCGGCGTGGGCTTCGGCCTCTTCCGGCGTGATTCGCGGCGCCAGCGGTGCAGGGCGGGGCGGGGCGCGCCATTGTGACGCCCCGCCGCCAGAGGCGGCCTGTTCGCTCATTCCGGCGGCAAGCGCGAAATCGGGCTGCCGCCCGCCGATCAGCTCCAGATAGACCTCGGCCAGGATCTCGCTGTCGAGCAGCGCGCCATGCAGGGTGCGGGCCGAGTTGTCGATTCCGAAACGGCGGCACAATGCATCGAGCGAGGCGGGCGAGCCGGGAAACCGCTGCCGGGCGATGGCCAGCGTATCCACCGCGCGCTCCCACGGGATCGGCGGGCGTTCGGCCCATTCCAGCTCGGCGTTGAGGAATTTCATGTCGAAGGCGGCATTGTGGATCACCAGCCGGGCCTCGGCAATGAAGTTCAGGAAATCGTCGGCGATCTCGCGAAAGAGCGGTTTGTCGGCGAGAAACTCGTCGCTCAGCCCGTGCACCTCGAAGGCTTCCTTCGGCATGGCTCGCTCGGGGTTGATGTACTGGTGATAGGTCTTGCCGGTGGGCAGGTGATTGTGCAGCTCCACCGCGCCGATCTCGACGATCCGATCCCCTGCTTCGGGGTCGAAGCCGGTGGTTTCGGTATCCAGCACGATTTCACGCATCTGCCCGTTTCTCCCTGATTTCCCGCACCAGTTCCTGTACCGCGCGGCGGGCGCTTTCAAGCGTATCCGTCCCGATCACCCGGTCGGCCCGCCGGCGCTTTTCCTCGTCGGGCATCTGGCGGGCCAGCAATTGCGCAAAGCGCTCCTCGGTCATGCCGGGGCGGGCCAGCACCCGGCGGCGCTGCTCATCCGCATCGGTCGAGACGACGATGGTCATGTCCACCTCCTTCTCGCCGCCGGTCTCGAACAGCAGCGGAATGTCGACCACCACGATGTCGCTTTCCGCGCTTTCCACGAACGCCTGCCGATCCCGCGCCACCAGGGGGTGGATTGCCGCTTCCAGCCGGCGCAGCGCCTCCGGCTCGGCGGCGATCCAGCGCCTGAGCGCCTCCCGGTCCACCCGGCCCCCCTTCACCGCCTCCGGATGCAGGCGGCGGATGGCCTCGACACCCGCCCCCCCGGGGGCATAAAGCCGCTCCACCGCCTCGTCGGCATCCCATACCGGCAGGCCGAGGTCGCGGAACATCTGCGCAGTGGTGGATTTGCCCATGCCGATGGAGCCTGTCAGCCCGATCACGAAAGGCCGGCGCGCCCTCATGCGCCCAGCACGATGCGGCGGGTTTCCTCGTCCACCTCGGGGCGGATGCCGAACCAGCGCTCGAACCCGGGCGCGGCCTGATGGATCAGCATCCCCAGCCCGTCCACCGTGGTGCAGCCGATCTCGGCCGCGCGCCTGAGGAAAGCCGTCTGGAGCGGAGTATAGACCAGATCGGTGACCACCGCCCGGGGCGAAAGCGCATCCAGCGGCACCCGCAACTCCGGCTTGCCGGTCATGCCCAGCGAGGTGGAGTTTACCACCGTCATCGCCCCTTCAAGCATGTTGCCCGCCTGAACCCATTCCACCACCTGAATCTTGGCCCCGAACTCGGCGCGCAGGGCATCGGCACGCGCCCGGGTGCGATTGGCCAGCCGGATCTCG
>JALSGY010000055.1 GCA_026982515.1 Paracoccaceae bacterium | reverse complement strand
CGTCGTCCATGGGCAGGCGGCATTCGCCGTAGCGGCGGATGCCCTTCTTGTCGCCCAGGGCGCGGGCCAGCGCCTGGCCCAGTGCGATGCCCGTGTCTTCCACCGTGTGGTGGTCGTCGATGTGCAGATCTCCCTTGGCGCGGATCGTCATGTCGATCAGCGAATGCCGGGCGAGCTGATCGAGCATGTGGTCGAAGAACCCCACGCCGGTGGCGTTGTCATAGCGGCCGCTGCCGTCGAGGGCCACCTCGACGCTGATCTCGGTTTCCGCGGTCTGGCGGATGATGCTGGCGCTGCGCATCCCTGGCCTCCGTTGATGGTTCGCGGCGGTTATAGGTTGGCGGGGCGCCAAGGCCAAGGTGCCGCAAGACACATTGCGGCGGCGTGTCCATTGTGCCAGCCTGCGGGCGGACGGATATCGGAGAACGAGATGACCACCTGCGTTTTTGTGCAACTGCGCTGCAAGCCCGGCACCACCTACAGGGTGGCCGACGAGATCGCCCTGCGCGAAATCCATTCGGAACTCTATTCCACCAGCGGCGAATGGGACCTGCTGCTCAAGCTCTACGTCCCCGAAGGGGAGGACGTGGGCCATTTCATCAACGAGAACCTGCTGGATATCGAGGGGATCGAACGCTCGCTGACCACGCTGACCTTCAAGGCGTTCTGAAACGGCGGGGCCGGGTGCCCGGGCGGGCACACCCCGGGGGTGCGCCCCATGAAAAAGGCGGCCCCGCGACCGCCGCTTTCGAACCTCCCGGAGGGGAGGAATTGGAGCGGGCGATGAGATTCGAACTCACGACCCTTACCTTGGCAAGGTAATGCTCTACCCCTGAGCTACGCCCGCATCCGTTGGGTGAGGGGGAGATATAAATTCCGCGCGCCGGCTGCAAGAGGAAAAATGCGCCGGCGCGGGAAAATCTATCGCCCGCGGGCGCGTCTGCGCCGCCTGGCGCGCAGCAGGTTGAGCGCCTCGACCGCGCCGGCAAAGGCCATGGCCGCATAGATGAAACCGCGGTCGATATGCACGCCGAACCCGTCCGCCACCAGGGCCATGCCGATCATCGCCAGGAAGGCCAGGGCGAGCATCTTGGTGGAGGGGTGATTTTCGACAAAGCCCGAGATCGGCTCGGCGGCGATCATCATCACCCCGATGGCCACGGTGACGGCGGCGACCATCACCGCCAGCTCGTCGGCGATGCCCACGGCGGTGATCACGCTGTCGAGCGAGAACACCAGATCGAGCAGCATGATCTGGAAGACCACCGCGGTGAAGGTGGCCCTGGCCTGTCCGGTGCGGTGTTCGGTGCCCTCGACCTCGTTGAAGATCTCGGTCGAGGCCTTCCACAGCAGAAACAGCCCGCCGGCCAGGAGGATGAAGTCTCGCCACGAGAAATTCCATCCCAGCAGGCTGACCACCGGCTCCTTCAGCGAAACGATCCAGGCGATCGAGAACAACAGAGCCACGCGCAGCCCCAGTGCCCCCGCCAGCCCGAGATTGCGGGCCATCCGCTGGCGCTTGCGGGGCAGGCGCGAGGTGGTGATCGAGATGAAGATCACGTTGTCGATGCCGAGGATGATCTCCAGCACCGTCAGGGTGAGAAACGAGGCCCAGGCGGCCGGGTCGGTGAGAAGTTCAAGCATTTTCTGCCCCTAGAGCAGCGCCAGCGCGATATTGGCCAGCGCCAGCACGGTGATCGCGGCGAAGGTGAGATACATTCCCCAGACCCGGCCCCAGATCACCTGCGGGGTGGAGCCGAAGCCATAGGCGTGCAGCACCCGCCCGCCCAGCAGTGTCAGCCCCAGCACGTGCAGGGACCACACCGGCATCGCCTGCAGCTCTGCCAGTGCCAGCAGGATGATCCCCATGGGCGCGTATTCGGCGCAGTTGGCCTGGACGCGCATGCGCTTGATCACCAGCTTCTCGCCACCGTCGCCGACCGAGACGCGCAGCTCGCGCCGTGCGCCTATGACCCGCAGGCTCAGGGCGATGAACAGAAGGGCCAGCAGGCCGGCATAGAGGGGGGTGATGGCGATCATGGCGGTTCCTCGACTGTTTGCGCGCTGCCGGCGAGGGTAGCGCACTGAGGCGCGTTGTCGAGGGGAAGGCCCGCCCGCGGCTATTCCATCTCCACCAGCAGGTCCTTGGCGTCGATCTGGGCGCCGGGGGTGACGTGCACCGCCCTGATCACCCCGTCGCGCTCGGCGTGCAGGCCGGTTTCCATCTTCATGGCCTCCAGCGTGACCAGCAGATCGCCCTGCTTGACCTTCTGCCCGGCGCTGACCGCCACCGAGGCCACGACCCCGGGCATCGGCGCCCCGACATGGGCGGGATTGCCGTCCTCGGCCTTGGGGCGTGCCGCGGCGGTGGACTTGACGCGCCGGTTGGTGACGCGGATCACCCGCGGCTGGCCGTTGAGCTCGAAGAACACCTTGGCCTCGCCCACGTCGTTGGTCTCGCCCACCGCCTGGCAGCGGATTTCCAGCGTCTTGCCGGGGTCGATCTCGGCGCTGATCTCCTCGCCCGGTTCCATGCCGTAGAAGAAGGTGCGGGTGGGCAGGGTGCGCACGGGGCCGTAGACCTTGTGGCGCTCCATGTATTCGACGAATACCTTTGGATACATCAGGTAGCCGTTGAGATCCTCGTCGTCGATCGCCACTCCGCCGAGCTTTTCCGAAACCTCGCGCCGGGCGGCTTCCAGATCGACCGGCGGCAGGTGGCTGCCGGGGCGTCCGCTCATGGGGCGTTCCCCCTTGAGCGCCTTCTTCAGGATCGCTTCGGGCCAGCCCCCGGGCGGCTGGCCGAGGTTGCCGCGCAGCATGTCGATCACCGAATCGGGGAAGACGACATCGACCTCGGGGTCTTCCACCTGTTCGCGGGTCAGCCCCTGGCTGACCATCATCAGCGCCATGTCGCCCACCACCTTGGAAGAGGGCGTCACCTTCACGATGTCGCCGAACATGGCGTTGGCATCGGCATAGGCCTGGGCCACCTCGTGCCAGCGCTCCTCAAGCCCCAGCGCGCGGGCCTGGGCCTTGAGGTTGGTAAACTGCCCGCCCGGCATCTCGTGCAGCCAGACCTCCGAGGCCGGTGCCATCAGCCCCGCCTCGAAGGCGGCGTATTGGGTGCGCACCGCTTCCCAGTAGTTGGAGATCTCGCGGATGGCGGAAATGTCGAGCCCGGTGTCGCGCTCGGTGTGGCGCAGCGCCTCGACGATGGAGCCCAGGCAGGGCTGCGAGGTGCCGCCCGAGAAGGCATCCATCGCCGCATCCACCGCATCCACCCCCGCTTCGGCCGCGGCCAGAACCGTGGCCCCGGCAATGCCCGAGGTGTCGTGGGTATGGAAGTGGATCGGCAGGCCCACCTCCTCCTTCAGCGCCTTGATCAGGGCGCGCGCCTGGGCGGGCTTCAAAAGCCCGGCCATGTCCTTGAGGCCCAGCACATGGGCACCGGCCTCGCGCAGCGCCTTGCCCATCCCCACATAGTATTTCAGATCGTATTTTGCGCGATCAGGGTCGAAGATGTCGCCGGTGTAGCAGATCGTGCCCTCGCAGACCTTGCCGGCCTCGATCACCGCGTCCATGGCCACGCGCATGTTTTCCACCCAGTTGAGGCTGTCGAACACGCGGAAGACGTCCACCCCTGTCTCGGCGGCCTGTTTCACGAAGGCCTGCACCACGTTGTCGGGGTAGTTGGTGTAGCCCACGCCGTTGGAGGCGCGCAGCAGCATCTGGGTGAGCAGGTTCGGCATCGCGGCACGCAGGTCGCGCAGGCGCTGCCAGGGGCATTCCTGCAGGAAGCGGTAGGCCACGTCGAAGGTGGCCCCGCCCCAGCATTCGACGCTGAACAGCCCGGCCAGGTTGGCGGCATAGGCCGGCGCCACCCGGATCATGTCGATCGAGCGCATCCTCGTGGCCAGCAGGCTCTGGTGGCCGTCGCGCATGGTGGTATCGGTCAGCAGCAGCCGCCGTTGCGCGGACATCCACTCGGCCAGGGCCTGGGGGCCCTGCTCGTCGAGGATCTGCTTCGTGCCCGGCGGGGGGGTATCCACGCGCAGCCCGGGCAGGCGCGGGGGGCGGGCGTCCTCCGGCGGGCGAGGGCGGCCTTCCGTCTCGGGGTGGCCGTTGACGGTGATGTCGGCGATGTAGGTGAGAATCTTCGTTGCCCGGTCGCGGCGCGGGCGGAAGGCGAACAGCTCCGGTGTCTCGTCGATGAACCGGGTGTGATATTCGCCCTTCACGAAGGTGGGGTGCTTGAGCAGGTTCTCCACGAAGGCGATGTTGGTAGCCACGCCGCGAATGCGGAACTCGCGCAGGGCGCGGTCCATGCGGGCGATCGCCTGTTCGGGGGTGGGGGCCCAGGCGGTGACCTTCTCCAGCAGGCTGTCGTAGTAACGGGTGATCACCGCGCCCGAATAGGCGGTGCCGCCGTCAAGGCGGATCCCCATGCCGGTGGCGCCGCGATAGGCGGTGATGCGGCCGTAATCGGGGATGAAGTTGTTGGCCGGATCCTCGGTGGTGATGCGGCACTGGATGGCGTGGCCGTTGAGGTGCACATCGTGCTGGGAGGCGATGCCGGTGGCCTCGGCCAGGCTTGCGCCCTCGGCGATCCGGATCTGGGCCTGCACGATGTCGATGCCGGTAACCTCTTCGGTCACCGTGTGCTCCACCTGGATACGGGGGTTGACCTCGATGAAGTAGAAGGCCCCCGTTTCCATGTCCATCAGGAACTCGACGGTGCCGGCGTTCTCGTAGCCCACGGCCTCGGCGATGCGTCTGCCCAGGGCGCAGATCTCCTCGCGCTGCTCATGGCTGAGGTAGGGGGCGGGGGCGCGCTCGACCACCTTCTGGTTGCGCCGCTGCACCGAGCAGTCGCGCTCATAAAGGTGGTAGATCTGCCCGTACCGATCGCCGAGGATCTGCACCTCCACGTGGCGGGCGCGCTGAATCATCTTTTCCAGGTAGCCCTCGCCGCTGCCGAAGGCGGCTTCGGCCTCGCGCCGGCCCTCCAGCACCTTTTCGGCAAGCTCCTCGGGGCCGTGGATCGGCCGCATGCCGCGCCCGCCACCGCCCCAGCTGGCCTTGAGCATCAGCGGATAGCCGATCTTGTCGGCCTCGGCGCGGATCTCGTCCATGTCGTCGCCCAGCACGTCGGTGGCGGGGATCACCGGCACACCGGCCTCGATCGCTACCCGCCGGGCCGAGGCCTTGTCGCCCAGCGCGCGCATGGTTTCGGCGCGCGGGCCGACAAACGCGATGCCGGCGGCCTCGCAGGCCTCGACGAACTGAGGGTTTTCGCTGAGCAGTCCATAGCCGGGGTGGATGGCGTCGGCCCCGCATTCGCGGGCCACGCGGATCATCTCGGGGATGGAAAGATAGGCCCCCACCGGCCCCAGACCGCCGCCGATCCTGTAGGCCTCATCGGCCTTGAAACGGTGCAGGCCGAGCTTGTCCTCTTCGGCATAGACGGCCACGGTGCGCTTGCCCAGCTCGTTGGCCGCGCGCATCACGCGGATGGCGATCTCGCCGCGGTTGGCAATCAGGATCTTGCGGAATTCGCGCATCTGGACCTCCCTGGCACTTGTGCCGTTGTTATGAAATTTCTGCACTGCAGTAAACCATCCTGCACTGCAGCGCGCAGGAGGTGGTCGGGCAAGATCGTCACATCCCCCCCGTGGTGCCCT
>JALSGY010000054.1 GCA_026982515.1 Paracoccaceae bacterium | reverse complement strand
CGTCCGTGCCCTGTGGCGCACATGGGCACTGGCCCTGTTGCTGAGCGCCCTGCTGGCGCTTGCGTGAGTTCCGGCGCCTGATAACCTCCCGAAAAGGTATTTTTCAGGAGGTTTCATGCGTATTCCCTTTGCCCTTGCCACAGCGCTGCTTGCCGCCAGCCCCGCCCTTTCCCAGCCAATCCCCTGCGGCGGCCCGTTCAGCAGCTTCGTCGAGGCGATTAAGGCCGAAGCCATCGCCCGTGGCTATCCGCCCGCCACGGTGGCGCGTTTCTTTGCTCCCGTCCGTCAGGATCCCAAGGTGATCAGGGCCGACCGGGCGCAGGGCATCTTCCAGATGAACTTCATCGATTTCTCACGCCGGTTGATCAGCCGCTACCGGCTTGAGATGGGGCGCAAGTATGCCAGGCAATACGACAGGCTGTTCACCCGCATCGAGCGCGAATACGGCATCTCGCGCGGGGTTCTGCTGGCCTTCTGGGCGCTGGAGACCGACTTCGGCCAGGTTCAGGGAGAATATAATACCCTCAACGCCCTGATGACGCTTTCACATGATTGCCGGCGGCCGGAGCTGTTCCGCCCCCAGGTCTTCGCCGCGCTGGAGCTTTTCACGCGCGGCGATTTCGACCCGACCACCACCAAGGGCGCCTGGGCCGGCGAGATCGGCATGGTGCAGATGCTGCCCGAGGACATCCTGCGCAACGGCGTCGATGGCGACGGTGACGGCCATGTCAGCCTCAAGACCTCGGTGCCCGATGCGCTGATGTCGGGGGCGGCGATGCTGCGATCTCTGGGCTGGCGCGCAAACGAGCCCTGGCTTCAGGAAATCGTCGTGCCGCCGGGGCTGAACTGGGGCGAAACCGGGCTGGGCCAGACGAAAACGGTGGCCGAATGGGCCCGGCTGGGGGTGCGGGCGCGAGAGGGGCGCCTAGGAGAGGCAGACCTGCCCGCGGCGGTGATCCTGCCGATGGGGCGCAAGGGGCCGGCGTTCCTCGCCTACCCGAATTTCAACGTCTATTTCGAGTGGAACAAGAGTTTCGTCTACGTCACCTCGGCCGCCTATTTCGCCACCCGGCTGGAGGGCGCCCCCATCTACCGGGCCGGCAACCCGGACCCGGCGCTGACGGACGAAGAGATGAAACTGCTGCAAAGGAAACTGGCCGCGCGCGGCCACGACGTGGGCGGGATCGACGGCATCCTCGGCAGGCGTACCCGCGATGCGGTGCGGAGCGAGCAGATCCGCCTCGGCCTGCCCGCCGATTCCTGGCCCACCCGCGAGCTGCTGGAGAGGCTGTAGAGGCCGCCCCGGGCCTATACGTCGAAGCCCATTTCGCGCGTCAGCCGGGCGAAGGAATCGAGAAACTTCTGCTTCTGCTCGTCGGTGGCATCGCTGCCGGCGATCTCGACAGCCTTGCGGAAGGCCTCGTGCCCGGCCCGCACATGCGCCTCCGTCAGGCCGCGGCTGGCATGAAGCTGGCCCAGGGCCTTCATGTAATCGGCCACATGCACATCGTCATGCGACATCTCCTCGATGCTCTCCATGGCCACGATGAACATCGTCTTCTGCCTGACCTCATCCCTGAACAGCCTGTCGAAATCGGGAATATTTTCTTTCAGAACCTCGTAAAATACATCCGCCGCCTTCAAATAATCCATTGCATTGCTGGCTCCATGAAAATATCCGCCAACAGTTGCATTTTTTCGCGCCCGCGTATCACTTTTTCACGCCCGTGCTTCACACGGTTTCGTGATGGTCTCCCGCATCCCCTCAATGGTCCGCAGCGCGACAAGGCCGCTCAGGCCACCATCTGCTCGGCTGCCCGAAGATCCACGCTCACCAGCTGGCTGACGCCGGGCTCGCCCATCGTCACCCCGAACAGCCGGTCCATCCGGCTCATGGTCACCGCGTGGTGGGTGATGATGATGAAACGGGTTTCGGTGCGGCGCGTCATCTCATCGAGCATGTCGCAAAAGCGCGTGACATTGGCATCGTCGAGCGGCGCATCCACCTCGTCGAGCACGCAGATCGGGGCGGGGTTGGCCAGGAATACCGCAAAGATCAGCGCCAGCGCGGTGAGTGTCTGCTCCCCCCCCGACAGCAGGCTCAACGTGCTGAGCTTCTTGCCCGGCGGCTGGCACATGATTTCCAGCCCGGCTTCCAGCGGGTCGTCGGATTCGACCAGCATCAACCGGGCCTCACCGCCACCGAACAGATGCGTGAACAGGGCCGCGAAGTTGGTGTTGACCTGTTCGAAGGCGGTCAGCAGGCGCTCGCGCCCCTCGCGGTTGAGATTGGCGATACCGGCGCGCAGCTTGCGGATCGCCTCTTCCAGATCGGCCTTCTCGCACACCAGGGTCTCGTGCTCTTCGCGCACCTCGCGGGTGTCTTCCTCGGCGCGCAGGTTCACCGCGCCCAGGGCATCGCGCTGGCGCTTGAGCCGGCCGACCTCGGCCTCCAGCGTCTCCGAGTCCGGCATCTGCCCGGGATCGGCCTGCAGGCTTTCCAGCAGCGCCTCGGGGCTGAGCTGCTGGGCCTCGGCGATGCGCTCGGCCGCCGCCGAGAGCATCTCCTGCGCGGCTTCGGCCCGGGCTTCGGCCGCGGCGCGGGCCTCGCGTGCTTCGCCGGCGCGGCGCTCGGCCTCGCGTTCGGCCATCACCGCCTCGCGCAGCGCCGTTTCGGCCTCGGCCAGCCTGTCCGCGGCTTCCCGGCGGCGCGTTTCGGCCTTGGCGATCGCGGCAGCCAGTTCCTCGCGCCGGGCCGCGATTTCGGCGGGCGCGGAGCGGGCCTCTGCCAGTTCCCTTTGCGAAGTGTCGCGGCGTGCGGCCAGCTCGGCCATCCGCTTGCCGGCGGTTTCCAGCCGCAGACGCCAGCCGCTGAGTTCCTTCGTCACCTCCTGGGCCCGGCGCAGCCGCGCCTCGCCCTCCCGCCTGAGCTCGTCATGGGCGGCGCGCTTCGTCATCATGGTGATGCGCGCCGCCTCGACCGTCAGCTTGACCTCCTCGACCTTGCCGCGCGCCGCCTCCAGATCGCCCAGCCCGGCCAGCGCCGCCTCGGCCTCCTTCAGCCGGGTGCGCGCCGCCGCGGCCTCTTCCTCGTGGCGCACCGCGGCCATGCGCAGCGATTCCAGCCGCCCGGCCTGGATATCCCGTTCGGCCTCGGCGCGGGCGAGTGCCCGGCTGGCCTCGGCGGCGGCCAGATCGGCCTGGCGGCGGGCCTCGCGCGCTGCCCTGTCGGCCTCGGTGGCCTCGGCCAGCTGCGCCTTGAGAAGCTCATGCGCCCGGGCGGCCCCCTCGGCACGGGCGTTGGCCTCTTCCAGATCCTGCCGCAGCTCCTGCAGGCGGTTGAGCTGCTGCAGCCGCAAGGCCGCGGCCGAAGGTGCATCCTCTGCCGCGGCCCGGTATCCGTCCCAGCGCCACAGATCGCCCTGAAGGCTGACCAGCCGCTGGCCCGGCCGCAACTCCTTCTGCAGCACCGCACCGCGGGCGGGTTCCACCAGCCCGACCTGCCCCATGCGCCGGGCCAGAACCTCGGGCACGCTCACGTGGTTGCTCAACGCCCCCACGCCCTCGGGAAGGGGCTGCGGGGCAGGATATCCCGGCAGCCGCGCCCAGCCCGAGCCGCCGCCACCCTCCAGTACCGGGGCGCGCAAATCATCGGCCAGCGCCGCGCCCAGCGCCTTCTCGTAGCCCGGCTCGACGCGCAGCAGATCCATCAGCTGGGCGCCCTCGGCGGCCTCGCGCTCCACCAGACGGGCGAGCGCCGCCACCTCGGCGCGCAGGGCGCTGGCCTCGCCTTCGGCCTCGGAACGGGCGGCGCGGGCCTGGGCCTCGCGGGCCTGGGCCGCGGTGCGGCGCTCATCGGCAGCCACCAGCGCCGCCTCTGCCGCCTCCGCGGCTTCGGCCGCGCTGCGCTGAGCCTGCCCGGCCGCCTCGAAATCGGCGCGTGCGCGCGCCAGGGCGGCCTCGGCCTCGCGGGCAGCCTGACGGGCCTTTCCGGCCTCGGATTCGTTCTTTTCCAGCATCTTGCGGCTGTCTTCGAGCAGCCGCTGCGCCGACTGGTAGCGCGCCATCAGGCGGGCGAGATCTTCGGTCAGGGCATCGAGCGCCTGCTCGCGCTCCTGCAGGAGGCGGGCCGCCTCGCGGGCTTCCTCGGCGGCGGCCTCCAGCCGGGCCTCGTGCCCCTCCGAGGCCCTGGCCAGTTCGCGCCGTTCCCATTCCAGCCGCTCGATCATCTCGCCGGCGTCGCGGTTGAGCGTCTCCTCGCGTTCGATGTCGGCCCCCAGCTGGGCGATCCGCGCCTGCAGCGCTTCGATCGCCGCCTGTGCCCGGGCCTCCTGATCAGCCAGGGCGTCGCGTTCCACCTGCAGGCGCTGCAGCACCGCGGCGGCGATCGCCTCTTCCTCGCGCCGGGGCGGCAGGGCGGCCTCGCGCTCTTCGCGCACGGTGGCGGCCTGCCGGGCCAGTCGCTCGGCCTCGGCGGCGGCACGCGTCCGTTCGCTGAGCACGGCATCGGCCGCCGCGCGCGCCTCTTCGGCCTCTTTCCAGCGCCGGTAGAGAAGCATCCCCTCCGAGCGCCGCAGCTTCTCGCCGATCTCGCGATAGCGTGCCGCCTGCCGGGCCTGGCGGGCCAGTTGCGCCAGCTGGGCGGCCAGCTGCTCGACCACGTCCTCGACCCGAAGCAGGTTGCTCTCGGCCCCCTTCAGCTTCAGCTCGGCCTCATGGCGGCGCTGATAAAGCCCCGAGATCCCCGCCGCCTCTTCGAGGATCCGCCGCCGCGCCTTGGGGCGGGCGTTGATCAGCTCCGCGATCTGGCCCTGACGCACCAGCGCCGGGCTGTGCGCCCCCGTGGAGGCATCGGCAAACAGCATCTGCACGTCGCGCGCCCGCACGTCCTTGCCGTTCACCTTGAAGGCGCTGCCGGCATCGCGAGTGATGCGGCGGGTGATCTCAAGCAGATCGGCATCATTGAAACCGGCCGGGGCGAGGCGCTCGGTATTGTCGATATGCAACGTCACTTCCGCGAAGTTGCGCGCCGGACGGGAGGCGGCCCCGGCAAAGATCACGTCTTCCATGCCGCCACCGCGCATCGCCGTGGGCCGGTTTTCGCCCATCACCCAGCGCAGCGCCTCCAGCAGGTTGGACTTGCCGCAACCGTTCGGGCCGACAATGCCCGTCAGCCCGTCGGCAATCACCATCTCCGTGGGATCCACGAAGCTTTTGAAGCCGTTGAGACGAAGCTTGTTGAAACGCACGGAACAGGGCTTTCGGATGATTCTCGTCAGGGTCCGATTGTTCTGCCCCCAAGGGACCGAGTCAACGCCGGACATCTGGATATGGGCATATCGGCGGAGTTATCCACAAAATACGGGGCACACCTCCCTGTTTTCCGCCGAAAACCGCCTACCCCGCCCCGGCATGGCTTCCTGCGGAACTGCCCATTTCCCAACATATGAGCAGCAAAAACATGCCCCAATCAGCTGTCATTGTTTCCGGAATTGCAACTATGGAAATGGAGGATCTACCATGGAAACGGTCATGAACTGGATTGCATCGAACGCTCTCGTCATGCTTGCCATCGCAGCCCTGCTGTGCGGCGTTGCCCTGATGAGCGTGCTCATGGGCCGCACGGCCAGGCACCGCAAGGAAGCGGAAAGCCTGCAGGACTGATATCACCGGCAGCCGGAGCGGGGGCGCCCTCCCTCCCCCCCCC
>JALSGY010000053.1 GCA_026982515.1 Paracoccaceae bacterium | reverse complement strand
AGACCATCTTCGCCGAGAAGGATCGCGACGCCGCCCACAAGCGCTGGCGCGAGGTCGCCGACGGGCTGCGCGGCCGGTTCCCGGACGTTGCCAAACTGATGGATGACGCCGAACACGACGTGCTGGCCCATATGGCCTTCGATGGCGAGCTGCGCCGAAAACTGCACAGCACGAACCCGCTGGAACGGCCGGGCAAGGAGATCAAGCGCCGCACCACGTCGTCGGCATCTTTCCAAACCGGGACGCCGTCATGCGCCTCGTCGGCGCCCTGATGCTGGAGCAGAACGACGAATGGGCCGTCTCGCGCCGATACATGTCAATGGAAAGTCTGAACCAGATATGCAATGAAGATGGAGAAGCAGCCATGATCGCCGCCGCCGAGTAGAAAAATGCCTCAGACGAAGAGGCCGGTGAGCCAACTTCCTACACCACGCGGTGGGACACTATCCGAGGAAGTCAGGACAGCGCATCTGAAACGGCCCAAAAGTTGAAACCATGTCTCCGAACTTCACATATAGGACGTTGTCGCATGGCTCTAGACCATCGTCATCGGCGCGCCTATAAGCGCGGCCATGGGCATGCCTGAGATCATCATTCGAATTACCGGCCCGGCGCTCTGAGTCCGAGCCGCCGGGACAGAGGCGTTGACCACCCGCGCCGCAGCCTTCACAACAGCATCCGACACCCGCCAGAAGGACGCCACAGATGTGTGCCGAGATCCCCGACTACAAGAACACGCTGAACCTGCCCAGGACGGATTTTCCCATGCGTGCCGGCCTGCCCGGGCGCGAGCCCGGCTGGCTGGAGCGCTGGGAGAAGATCGGCGTCTACGACCGGCTGCGCGAAAAGAAGGGCCGCCCGCCTTTCATCCTGCATGACGGCCCGCCCTATGCGAACGGGCATCTGCATATCGGCCACGCGCTGAACAAGATCCTCAAGGACATGGTGGTGCGCAGCCACCAGATGATGGGGCATGATGCCCGCTACGTGCCCGGCTGGGACTGCCACGGCCTGCCGATCGAGTGGAAGATCGAGGAACAGTACCGCGCGAAGGGCCGCGACAAGGACGAGGTGCCGGTGATCGACTTCCGTCAGGAGTGCCGGAAGTTCGCCGAAGGCTGGGTGGATGTCCAGCGCGAGGAGTTCAAGCGCCTGGGCGTGATCGGCAACTGGGACGATCCGTATCTGACCATGGATTTCCACGCCGAAGCGGTGATTGCCGGGGAATTCATGAAGTTCCTGATGAACGGGGTGCTGTATCAGGGCTCCAAGCCGGTGATGTGGAGCCCGGTGGAAAAGACCGCGCTGGCCGAGGCGGAGGTGGAGTACCACGACAAGAAGAGCGATGCGATCTGGGTGAAGTTTCCGGTAAGGCATGCGAAACTTGAAGGGATTGTGCAGCAACTCCGAAATCGACATGGAGACGATGCCGAAGAATATGCGAAGTCCATCAAGGCAAAGCTCGAAAGCGCCAGTGTCATAATCTGGACCACCACCCCCTGGACCATTCCGCAAAACCGCGCCGTCTGCTTCGGGCCGGACATCGCATATGGCCTGTACGAGGTCACGGGCCGCCCCGAAGAATGCTGGGCGCGTATCGGCGACAGATACATCTTGGCCGATTCCCTGGCCGGGAGCGTCTTTTCGCAGGCTCGGCTTGAGGAGGGCATGTACCGCCGTCTGCGCGATGTGGCGCCCGAGGAACTGGCCGGGCTCACCTGCGCCCATCCGCTGCGCGGGGCCGAGGGCGCGAACGGCGAATGGGATTTCGACGTTCCCCTCCTGCCCGGCGATCACGTCACCGATGATGCCGGCACCGGCTTCGTCCACACCGCACCCAGCCACGGTGATGACGACTACCAGATCGGCCTGAAATACGGGCTGAAGATGACCCACAACGTGACCGAGGACGGCTCTTTCCGGCCCGATCTGCCGTTTTTCGGCGGCAAGTACATCATCACGCCCAAGGGCAAGGAGGGCGATGCCAACAAGGCGGTGATCGACAAGCTGGCCGAGGTGGGTGCGCTGCTGGCGCGCGGGCGCATCACCCATTCCTACCCGCATTCCTGGCGCTCCAAGGCGCCGGTGATCTACCGCAACACGCCGCAGTGGTTCGCCGCCATCGACCGCGAGGTTGGCGACGGGCAGGACGAGTACGGCAAGACGATCCGCCAGCGTGCGCTCACCTCCATCGACAAGCTGGTGAAATTCACCCCGCAAAGCGGGCGCAACCGGCTGTATTCGATGATCGAATCGCGCCCCGACTGGGTGCTGAGCCGCCAGCGCGCCTGGGGCGTGCCGCTGACCTGCTTCGTGAAGAAGAGCGCGCGCCCCGATGATCCGGACTTCCTGCTGAAGGACCCGGCCGTGAATGCGCGCATCATCGAGGCCTTCGAGGCCGAAGGGGCGGACGCCTGGTATGCCGAGGGCGCGAAGGAGCGCTTCCTTGGCGGCCTGCACGACCCGGACGACTACGAGCAGGTGTTCGACATCCTCGACGTGTGGTTCGATTCAGGCTCCACCCACGCTTTCGTGCTGCGCGACCGCGCGGACGGCTCCGAGGACGGTATCGCCGATCTCTATCTCGAAGGCACCGACCAGCACCGCGGCTGGTTCCATTCGTCCATGCTGCAGGCCTGCGGCACCATCGGCCGGGCGCCCTACCGCGGGGTGCTGACCCATGGGTTCACGCTCGATGAGAAGGGCATGAAGATGTCCAAGTCTCTGGGCAACACCGTGGCCCCCGAGCAGGTGATAAAGCAGTACGGCGCCGATATCCTGCGGCTGTGGGTGGCGCAATCGGACTACACTGCCGATCTGCGCATCGGGCCGGAGATCCTCAAGGGCGTGGCCGACAGCTACCGCCGTCTGCGCAACACCATGCGCTTCATGCTGGGGGCTCTTTCCGCCTTCTCCGAGCAGGACAGGGTGGAGCCTGCCGAGATGCCCGAGCTGGAGCGCTGGGTGCTGCACCGGCTGGCCGAACTGGAGGTGAAGGTGCGCAAGGGATTTGCCGCCTACGACTTCCAGGGCGTGTTCCGGGCGCTGTTCGATTTCGCCACGGTGGATCTTTCGTCCTTCTACTTCGACATTCGCAAGGATGTGCTCTACTGCGACGGGGATACCCCCGCCCGACGCGCCGCGCGTACGGTTCTGGACATCCTGTTCCACCGCCTCACCACCTGGCTGGCGCCGATTCTGGTCTTCACGATGGAGGAAGTCTGGCTGGAGCGTTACCCCGGCGAGGGCAGCAGCGTTCACCTGCAGGACTTCTCCGTCACCCCCATGGACTGGCTCGACGAGCCGCTGGCCGCCCGCTGGGCCGACATTCGCCGGGTGCGCCGGGCGGTCACCGCGGCGCTGGAGGTGCAGCGCCGGGACAAGGTGATCGGCGCCTCGCTGGAGGCCGCGCCGGTGGTGCATGTGCGCGATCCGCAAACGCTGGAGGCGTTTAAAGGCGTCGATTTCGCCGATATCTGCATCACCTCGGCGATCACGCTCACCGATGCCCCGATCCCGCCCGAGGCCTTCCACATGCCCGAGGTCGAGGGCGTCGGCGTGGTCTTCCACAAGGCCGAAGGCGAGAAATGCCAGCGCTGCTGGAAGATCCTGCCCGACGTGGGCCGCCATCGCCACCCCGGTGTGTGCGCGCGCTGCGACGCGGCTCTTGGCTGAGTGGCGGGGGAGGGCACGGGCCCTTCCTTCGCCGGTCCGGTCGGGCTATCGCTGAGGCTGCCCCCTGCCGGAGCTGCCCATGAGCCTTTCCGTCTTTCTTGCCGTTCTCTTCGCTGCGGCGCTGCACGCGGGCTGGAACGCGTTGATCAAGACCGGCGTCTCCAAGCTCGCCTCGATGCTGATCCTCACCCTGGTGCAGGGCGGCATCGGCACGGCGATCGCCGCCACGCGCCCCTTGCCGGGGGCCGAGGTCTGGCCCTGGCTGGCGGCCTCGGGGCTGCTGCATGCGGCCTACAAGCTGTTCCTCTCCTTCGCCTATGAGCACGGCGATCTCTCTCGCGTCTATCCCATTGCCCGGGGCAGCGCGCCGCTGCTGGTGCTGGCGGTGGGCTCGGTCGTGCTGACCGATCGCCTAGCGCCGATGGAGATCGCGGGCATCATTGCCCTGGGTGCGGGCATCGTGATGATGTCCCGCGGCGTGTTCCGCTTCGGGGAATCGGCCCGGCTGATCCCCTTCGCGCTGGCCTCGGCCATGGCCACGGCGGGCTATTCGCTGGTTGACGGCATGGGGGCGAGGGTGGCGGGTGATGCCGTCACCTTCGTGGCCTGGCTGTTCATGCTCGATGCGGCGCTCTTCACCCCAGCGGCACTGGCCCTGCGCGGCACCGCGATCCTGCGTGCCGGGCCACGCGACTGGGGGTTGGGGGCACTGGCCGCGGTGGCCTCTTACGGGGCCTATGCGATTGCCGTCTGGGCCATGACCCGGGCCCCGATCGCACTGGTGGCGGCGCTGCGCGAAACCTCGATCCTGTTTGCGGTGCTGATCGGCTGGCTGGTCTTCTCGGACCGCATGGACAGGGGCAAGGCAGCTGCCGCGGCGCTGATCGTGGGTGGGGTGGTGCTTACCCGGCTTTGAGGGGGCGGGTGCGTGCCGGTATGAGCTGCTGTGCGATCCCGGCGAACAGCAGGTAGAGGGACGTTGCGATCAGCCCCCAGTGGGCCCAGCTCTGGGGATGGAAATCCACCCAGGCGGCCCAGCCGGCGAAGAAGGTCCAGGCCAGGGCCACCGGCAGGGAAACCGCCCGCCAGCGCTCGGTGCGCACCGGATGGATGAACTTCAGCGGCACGAACATCGCCACCGCAAGCACCATCACGATGGCGAGGATGATCCAGAAATTCGGGCTCAGCGCGAACAGCACCAGCACCACCATGTTCCAGCATCCGGGAAAGCCGGAGAACGAGCAATCCTTCGTCTTCATCCGCGTATCGGCGAAATACATCGCACTGGCGAAAGTGATGACGATGATCGAGATCCACCCCGTCCAGCCCGGCAGCAGCCCCGACTTGAACAGCGCATAGGCGGGCACGAAGACGTAGGTGAGGTAATCGATGATCAGGTCCATCAGCTTGCCATCGAATTCGGGGGCGTTCTTCTCCACCTCGAAACGGCGCGCCAGAGGCCCGTCGATGCCGTCCACGAAGAAGGCAACCACCAGCCACAGGAACATCATGCTCCATTCTTCTTCCGCCGCAGCCAGCATGGCGAGAATGGCGAATACCGCCCCCGTGGCGGTCAGCAGATGAATGGAGAGGGCACAAGCTCGGGCTGTCATGCACCCTTCATTGCCCAAACCCGCCTCCCTGGCAACCGCGTCCGCGCGTCAGGCCCGATGCCCGGCCATGCTTCTCCTTCGTGGAAATACCCCCAACGGTGGCATGACGCCTCGGCGTCAAGGCAGGAGCTTCATGCCTCCGGCGGGAGTATTTTCGCAAGATGAAAAGGGTTTCAGGCGCGCGGGTGGGCCTTGTCGTAGACGTCCATCAGGCGGGTGGAATCCACCGCCGTGTAGGCCTGGGTAGTGGACAACGAGGCGTGGCCGAGCAGCTCCTGGATGGCGCGAAGATCGCCGCCGGCGGCAAGCAGATGGGTGGCGAAGCTGTGGCGCAGGGCATGGGGGGTGGCCGAGGCGGGCAGGCCGCATGCCATGCGCGCCCGTTCCATGACCCGCGCGACCTGCCGGGCGTTCAGCTGCCCGCCGCGCACCC
>JALSGY010000052.1 GCA_026982515.1 Paracoccaceae bacterium | reverse complement strand
CCGCAACGGCCAAAGCCTGCTGGACGTGGCCGGCGGGACCGGCGATATCGCCTTCCGCTTCCTCAAGCGTGCGCCGGGGGCCAGCGCGGTGGTGCTGGACATGACCGAATCGATGCTTGAGGAGGGACGCAAGCGGGCCGAGGCGGCGCAGTTGGCCGACCGGCTGGAATGGGTGGTGGGCGATGCCATGGCGCTGCCGTTTGCCGACAGGTCCTTCGACGACTACACGATCAGCTTCGGCATCCGGAACGTGACCCGCATCGAGGACGCCCTGCGGGAGGCCTTCCGGGTCCTGCGGCCCGGCGGGCGGCTGATGGTGCTGGAATTCAGCCAGTTGCCGAACCCGGGGCTGCAGAAGCTCTACGATCTCTATTCCTTCAACGTGATCCCGAGGCTGGGGCAGGTGATCGCCAATGACCGGGACAGCTACCAGTATCTGGTGGAATCGATCCGCCGCTTTCCCGATCAGGAGACCTTTGCGCAGATGATTCGCGAGGCCGGTTTCGAGAACGTGAAATACCGCAACCTGACCATGGGCGTGGCGGCACTGCATTCGGGTTGGAAGATCTAGATGCGCGGGCCTCACAACATCTGGCGGCTGGTGCGCACCGGCGCAACCATGGAGCGCACCGGCGCCATGCGGGTGGCTTTGCAGGCACTGGATGCTCCGGTGCCCCTGCGCATCGCCGCCCATGTTCTGGGCTGGCCGTTCAAGTGGCTCGGCTACAAGGGGGATCCTTCCCAGCCCCCCGTGACAAGGGCGCTGACGGCGCTGGGCCCGGCCTATATCAAGTTCGGGCAGATCCTCTCGACCCGTCCCGATGTGGTGGGCAACGAACTGGCCGAACAGCTTCAGGTGCTGCAGGACAAGCTGCCGCCCTTTCCCACCGATGTGGCCCGCGCCACCGTGGAGGCAGAGCTCGGCCGCCCGGTGGACGAGATGTTCAGCGAGTTCTCCGATGCGGTGGCCGCGGCCTCGATCGCCCAGGTGCACAAGGCACGCCGTGCCGACAACGGCGAGGCCGTCGCCGTCAAGGTTCTGCGCCCCGGTATCGAGAAGGCCTTCCAGAAGGATATCGACGCCTTCTACTTCGCCGCCTTCATGATCGAGTTGCTCTCTCCCTCCTCGCGCCGGCTGCGCCCCACCGACGTGATCGCCCATTTCGAGGGCGTGGTGAAAGGCGAACTGGACCTGCGGATGGAATCTTCCGCCGCCGCCGAATTTGCCGCCAACACAAAGGACGACGAGGGTTTCCGCGTGCCTGCCGTTGTCTGGTCGATGACCGACAAGCGGGTGATGACGCTGGGCTGGGCCGAGGGCATCCCGATCCACGACATCGGGGCGCTCAAGGCCGCCGGCCACGATCTTCCGAAACTTGCCGAGCGGGTGCTGCAGCTGTTCCTCAGCCACGCGCTGCGCGACGGCTTCTTCCATGCCGACATGCACCAGGGCAACCTGAAGGTGGCTGAAAACGGCGACATCATCGCCCTCGATTTCGGCATCATGGGCCATATCGACGACTACACCCGCCGCGTCTATGCCGAGATCCTCTTTGGCTTCATCAAGCGCGATTTCCACCGGGTGGCCGAGGTGCACTTCGAGGCCGGCTATGTGCCCGCCGACAGGGATGTGGACGAATTCGCCCGCGCGCTGCGCTCGGTGGGCGAGCCGATCTTCGGAATGGAGGCGCGGCAGATCTCCATGGCGCGGCTGCTGAGCTACATGTTCGAGGTGACGGAACGCTTCGGTATGCAGACCCGCACCGAGCTGATCCTGCTGCAGCGCACTATGGTCGTCGTTGAAGGCGTGGCGCGCTCGCTCGATCCGCATATCAACATCTGGGAGGTGGCCCGCCCGGTGGTGGAGCGATACATACGCGAAAACATCGGCCCGCTTGCGCTCATGCGCGATCTGGTTGCCACGGCCCGGGTCCTGGCACGTTTCGGACCCAAACTGCCGCAGATGGCCGAGGCCGCCCTGATCGCCCAGTCGCAGCTCCCCGAACCGCCGCCGCAGCCCTCGCCCATGCGCCCGGCCGGCTACATGGTGCTGGGTGCGGCCCTGACGATTGCCGGCTTCTGGGTGGCAGCCCTGCTGTAGGAAAACCCTCTTCTTCTGTCTGAAAATACTCGCGCCGCAGGCACCGCGCGCAGCGCGGTTTCAGGCCATCGCGCGGGCCAGGGCTTCGATTTCCAGCTCCATCCCCTCGCGGTAGTCGGCATCGCCGCGCTCCGCCTTCCACAGACAATGGGCCGCCATGCGCCAGTGAAGGAGCGGGCGCAGACAGGCAAGCCTTTCGGCAACGGCGGGGTTGGCATAGGCGGCGAGAAAGGCGCGTTCCTCATCGGCGGGCAGGGGGCCGGGGCCGTAGAGGCGCTGCATGGCCGGTGAAAGAAAGGTGAAGAGATCCTCGCACGGATCGCCCCGGCCGGGGCACTGCCAATCGATCAGCACGGCGCTTTTTCTGCTGCAGATGATATTGGCGGGCACGGCATCTCCATGCAGGAAGGTGGCTTGGCCTTCGGGGCAGGGGCGGGCTTCCGGGCAGAGGCTGCGCAGACGTTCGGCTTGCGGCGAGGCGCAGCCGTCAAGGATCCGCTGCCCCTGCCGGCGCAGCGCGTCAGAGCCGGAGAGAATGCGGCGCAGCCCTTTGGGCGGGGTGCGTGAGTGCAGCCGGGCCAGCAGGCGTCCGGCAAGCGCGCCATCGCGCCGCCAGGGCCGGCCCGCGACATGGCGGTAGATCAGGCAGATGCCGAGCGCGGTTTCGGCCACGGCCACGAACCGCGGTGCGATGCCGCTGCCGTCCAGGGCGCGCAGGGCGGCGATCTCGGCCTTGGGCTGGTTGGGAAAAAGCGGCGTTCCACCATTTTCGCGAAACAGCTTGCACACCAGCGGATGTGGCGCGGCATCGATGCGCCAGATGGCGTTGGTGCGCCCGCCGGCAAGCGCCGTCCATGCGGCCTCTGGCGCAACGAGGCCGGCGCGACCGAGGGCCTCTCGCAGGAAATCGGCGGGGTCGCGCGCGCTGTGTCCGGGTGTTGCCAAGGCGATTTCTCCGTTGCCCGGCACGACAGTAGGGTGCGCGGGCAGGCAGGGCAACGCCACCTCAGCCGGACGGGCTGCGCAGGGCGGTGATCTTGTCGGCCGGCACCGCCTCGCCATTGCGGAACACCGCCATCGGCCGTTCGCCCTCAAGGCGCACCTCCGCGATGCGGGTATAGACCTGAGCCTGATACGTCTCGGCGGGTTGGCCGTTTTCTTCGATCTCGACGAAGAAGCTGTAGTTGCCCGGCGGAAAGGGCTGGCCATCGGCATCGGTGCCGGCCCATTGCACGGGGCCTTCGGCGGGATTCAAGGGCAGGCGCTGCAGTTCCTTCCCGCTGGCATCGCGGACGATGAGGCTGGCGCTCTTGTCCGCCGAGAGCGGGCCGGGGAAGACATCCACGGGCTGGCCGGAAAATTCGGCCGCAGTGGGCGCGCGGGCCTCAAGCCCGACCCACGAGGTAATCTGCGCCAGCCCGCCGAGGCTCAGGGTGGTGGTGAGGCTGGAGAGCAGATCATTGGTTCGTACCTGCTGTTCCACCCCGGAGAAGGTGGCAAGCTGCACCGCGAACTCCGAAGACTGGAGCGGGTTCAGCGGATCCTGATTCTGCATCTGGACGGTAAGCATGCGCAGGAAGGTTTCGAAATCGGATGCGATCTTCGGCCTTTCCGTACGCTCGGTGGTGGGTGCGGCTGTGGGTGAGGGTGCGGAAGCAGTGGGTTGCGTCACGTCCATGGCAAAGCTTTCTACAATCTGATGTCGATACCGGAACCAAGGCGAAGGGCCACCGGGGTGCTGGCTGCCGGGGGCAATTCCAGTGGCGCGGGGGGCGCGGGAGCGCCCGTTGCCGAGGCAGGCGGCGGATGCCCGTGTCCGCCGCTGGCGAATGTCGCGCCGCCGGAGAAGGAGAAGGACGGGTTCCCATAGCCGAAATCGCGGAACTGGTGCGCCAGCGCCTCGGCGTGGCGGCGGAACAGCTGCAGGGTTTCGGGCCGCTCGGCAGCAATTGCGATGCTGAGCCCGTCATCGCCAAGGCTGAGCGTCAGGCGGACGGGGCCCAGCTCTTCCGGCGCGAGTGAGATTTCCACCGGGCGGTCCGGAAGCTGCTGCGCTGCCTCGACGACGGCGCGAATGAAGACCGGCGGGACAGGCGGCGGAGGAGGCGGGGGCGGCGCGGCGGGAACCGGAGGGGCAGACGCGCCGCGCGGATCACTCGGCAGGCCGGGCGGGGCGATCTGCTGCGCATCGCTGAGCGAAAGGTTTTCATCCCGCAGCAGCGGTGCGGCCTGCTGCGGCACATCTGGAAGAGTTTTCGCAGCCGGAGTTTGTGCCGGGGCGATGGGCGCTGGGGCCGGTGTGGTGAGTGGGAATTCCGCAGAATTGGCCATGCCGGCGGGGGGCAACCCTTCGTTGCCCGGGACGGGTGGTGCAGAGGCCAAGGGTGCTGTCGCGGCCACGGCCCCCTGTGTGGCCGGCATGGCGGGTTGGATATCAGGAGCTTTCCCGCCTAGCGGTGAGGCCGCAGGTGGGGCTGGCGGAACCGGGGCCGGAGGGGATTTCGGCGTGTCTGGAGCAGCGCCGGGAACGGCCGGGGGAGGTGAATCCGGCACGCTCAACCCCTGAACGGGTTGCGGCGGGAGGCTCACCTGCCCCGTGGAGGCCGGAGGGGTTGAGGCGGGCACCGGGGGCATGGCTGGCAGGCCCCATGTGGCCGAGGGGGGCGGAGCGGGGCGCGGGCCGTCGGTGTTGACGGAAGGTGCCGGGGTCGTGGAGGGCGGCGCCTCTTCGCGAGTATCGGCAGGTGCTGGCGGGATTGCCTGGATTGTGGCTTTGCCAGTGGCGGTTTCTGAGGATGTCCGAAGGGGCCGGACCTGTGAGCTGGAAGCATCGGGTGCCGTGACAGGGACAGGATTTGAGGAGGCCGGAGGGCTGAACCTCGAGGGCATGGCCTGAACAGGCTCCTCTGGCGGAGAAGCCGCGGGTAGGACAACAGTTCCGGCAGGCCCGGATTGCAGGCTGGGGGGCGCTTCGACACCGGAGAGGGTTGGCCGCGGCGCCAACTGGGGGGAAGCCCCCGGGGGCGCGGTCTGGGGCAAATCCGCCTGAGAGGAAGGCTCTCTGCCGGCGGGCGGCTCAGGGGGAGCCGCTGGAGAGCCGGCCGGCACATCGGGCAAGGCCGTGGCAACGGAAACATTTTCGCTCTGGCCGGGCAGAACCTGCGGCGATCCTCGAGACGGTCCCTTGTGAACCGGGTCAGGGCTTGCCGTTGTCATGTTGTCCGGTTCACCCGGCTCCACCCCGTCTGCCAAGGCCGTGGGCATGGGTGGCACCCCCTGCCCGGCCGCAACGCCGGGCAAGGGAGGCACGGCCGGCACCGGCACGAATACTGACTGAAGCGCCAGTTCTTCCGTGGCCCCGGCGGTGGGCTCCGTCTGATCTGCGCGCACCTGCTCGGGCCATACGCCCCCGGCCCCGCCCCCAAGGCTGAAGGCCGCCACCTTCATTGCGGGCAGTTGCCCCTGCAGGGCGGGCAGGCCCGGCAAGGCCGGCGATGCCTGTGAAATGATCTGTTCTGTCAGCATGGCCCTTCGCGAGTTCTTCGCCAGTTCCGGCCATCGTGAAGGCTGCGGGTTACTGAATATTTACCGGCTTGGGCAAAGGATCGGGAAACTGTGTCGAAT
>JALSGY010000051.1 GCA_026982515.1 Paracoccaceae bacterium | reverse complement strand
GCCCCCGCCCGACAGCGGCTCGCCGTCGGCACGCAGGGAGGAAAAGTTCGTGCCCGTGCCCGAGCCGTACTTGAACAGGCGCGCCTCGCGCACCCACAGGTCCATGATGCCGCCCTCGCCCACCAGATCGTCGGCCACCGACTGGATGAAGCAGGCATGGGGCTGGGGGTGCTCGTAGGCGCTGGTCGAGCGGGTCAGCTCGCCGGTTTCATGATCCACGTAGTAATGCCCCTGGCCGGGGCCGTCGATACCGTAGGCCCAGTGCAGGCCGGTGTTGAACCACTGCGGGCTGTTGGGGGCGCCGCGCTGGGTGGCCAGCATGTGGCGCATCTCGTCGTAATAGGCGCGCGCATCCTCCTCGGAGGAGAAATAGCCGCCCTTCCAGCCCCAGTAGGCCCAGGCCCCGGCAAGCCGGTCGAAGACCTGGCGGGCCGAGGTTTCGCCGATGTAGCGTTCCTCCTCCGGCAGTTCGGCCAGGGCCTCCTCGTCGGCCACCGAACGCCACAGGAATTCGGGCACACCCTCTTCGGGCACCCGCTTCAGCCGCGCCGGCACCCCGGCCTTGCGAAAGTATTTCTGGGCGATCACGTCCGAGGCCACCTGGCTCCAGCCGGCCGGCACTTCCAGTTCTTCCAGCCGGAAGACCACCGTCCCGTCGGGGTTGCGGATCTCCGAGGTGGTGGTGGTGAATTCCACCCCGCCATATGCACCTTCACCTGCCGTCGTGAATTTTCTTTCGATCTTCATTCGAACTTGCCCCGTGACTTTCCCGGCTTCTCCTTGATGCGCCCGTCTTGACGCGGGCCGCACCGGCTTGTGCCACCCGGGGAAAGGCTGGAAAAAGAAAGATCGTTCACGGACGCGAAAGCGCCGCACCGTCGTGGCCTTGCGCCCTGTTGCGGGCTTCGGCCGTTACTGGTGAACTTTCCCCTGTTTCCCGGCCCTGACCACAAAATGTTGTAGCCAACCGGCTGGCCCACACAACCTGACGTAGGTGGCCCCAGCCGGTCAACGGAAAAATTTGCCCTATCCACAACTTTTTGTGCTTGACCTCGGGACAGGATTCGCGCGCCGGGAACGCGCCGCGATTCACCGCCCCGCGACGCCATCCGCTAGGCCGCCCGGAATCGGCTTTGAAGAAGCCGACTTAGCTCGCTTTCGTGAAAGGGTGGATGAACTCCGCCTCAGGGTTCGTGCCGCGCCCGCGCCCGGTGGCAGCTGTTGCCTTCACCCCACAATCGCGGAAATCACGGCCCCGGGGCCGGTGGTGGTCGGGGCGGCGAGATTCGAACTCACGACCCCCTGTTCCCAAAACAGGTGCGCTACCAGACTGCGCCACGCCCCGACGCGCCTTCAATATATAGGCAGAGCGCCGATGAAAAGCCCCGCCGCCCAGGCGGGGGGCTATTTCTCCTCGCAGGGCCAGGCCGCCTTTTCCTGATCCACAGCCGGGTGGCGCAGCTCGGTGCCCACGCCGATTCCGTAGCTGGCGCTCAGCCCGCCGTTGATCTCGAGCACGAACTGGATGTCCTTGCCGCCGGGGATCGGTGTCTCGTTCAGCGGCTCGGCCATCTCCTTGATCTTGCGCACCGTGCCGGTCTCGTCGATGAACAGCATGTCGAGGGGGATCAGCGTGTTCTTCATCCAGAACGCCACCGACTGGGGCTTTTCGTAGACGAAGATCATCCCGGCGTTGCGCGGCATCGAGGGGCGGTCCATCAGCCCCTGGGCACGCTCGGCATCATCGTCGGCCACCTCGACCGAGAACATCGCCTGCCCCCAGTCCCCGCGCAGATAGACCTTGTCCGGCGCGCAATCCTCAAGGGCCAGTACCGGCCCCGCCACGACTGTCGCCGCCAGCGCCAGAATTGTGAGTCTCATGGTATCCCCTTCGCGACGTTTCCCTGACCCGGCCGACTATATCAGAACCGGGCGGTTCAGGAAGTAACATAAACTCAAGCGTCAGGAGGGCTCCTTCAGGGCCGCGTCCCAGGCGGTTACCGAAGCCGCCATGCGCCCGCGCCTGCCCTCGACCACCCGCAGCCCGATCGCTTCGCCCGGCTGCAGATCGGCAAAGCCCGAACGGCGCAGCACCTCCACGTGCACGAAAATGTCCTCGTCGCTGCCGAAGACATTGGCAAAGCCGAATCCCTTCGCCTTGTCGAACCATTTCACCCGGGCCGGTTCCAGCGGAAGGTCGGCCGAGGCAAGATCCTCCCGGTCCAGATCTTCCAGCGGCGGCGCCGAATCGGCCGCGGGCGGATCGATCCGGTGCACCTCGAGCGCCTGCATGCCGCGCGCGGTTTTCTGGACGCTGATCTCGATGCCCGAATTGTCGGCCACCGAGCTCTGTCCGAAGTTTCGCAGCACGTTGGCGTGCAGCAGGATATCGGCCCCGCCCTCCTCCGCCACCACGAATCCGAAGCCCTTGGCAGGGTCGAACCACTTCACATGGCCGAAGACCCTGCGAATCTCAGTTTTTCGTTCCATCGTTCCCACGCAACGACATTGCTCCTATCCCCGCCAGATGTTTGCGCCAAAACCGGCCCGTCTTGCAAGGCGAAAGCCGGTGAACAGGCAAAATGACGCCGAAGATGGTGCAATATCAGGGGTTCAGACGGGTTACCGCCCAGGGCGCCGATAAACCGTTGCGAGACCAGCGGAATCTGTCGTGCAACCTGAACTTGCCAGCGGCCCAGAATTCCACCTCCAGCGGCATGATCCGGTACCCTCCCCAATGCGGCGGGCGTTGCGGATCGCGCCCGAAGGCCGCCTCGGCCTTCCTGACGGCCTGCAACAGCATCTCGCGTGAATCCAGCGGCTCGGACTGGCGCGACACCCAGGCGCCGATCCGGCTGCCCAGCGGGCGCGTGCGGTAGTAGGCATCGGATTTCTCCGCGCTTTCGCGCACCACCAGGCCCCGCACCCGCACCTGGCGGGCCAGCGACTTCCAGTGGAAGTTCAGAGCGGCCTTTCGGGATGCTTCAAGTTCGCGCCCCTTCACACTGTTGTAATTGGTAAAAAAGACGAAGGCGTCATCCTCGATCGCCTTGACGAGGATGATGCGCACGTTCGGCATGCCATCCTCACCCACCGTCGCCAGCGCCGCGGCGTTCGGGTCCGAGGGCTCGCGCCTCTCGGCCTCGGCCAGCCAGCGCCGGGCGATGGCCATGGGATCGTCTCCCGAAAAGATGCCGCTGCGACGGCTCATCTGCACCTCCGTAGCGCTGCCCTACCCCCCTTCGCCCCGCATGGCAAGCGGACCGTCGGGCACGGCCGCGCGTCTTTTACCTGCCTTTTCCTTGATGCGGGCAGGCTATTCCCCTAAACGGCTGTTCACAATCCAATCGCGGTCGAGGGGACGACATGACGTCAGGACTGATGGCAGGAAAGCGCGGGCTGATCATGGGCCTCGCCAACGAGAGATCGATCGCCTGGGGCATCGCCAGGGCGCTGGCCGGCGCGGGCGCGGAACTTGCCTTCTCCTACCAGGGCGAACAGCTGAAGAAACGGGTGTTGCCGCTGGCCGGAAAGGTGGGTTCGGATTTCGTGGTCGAGTGCGACGTGGCCGAAGAGGATTCCCTCGATGCGCTGTTCGAGGCGCTGCAGGCGCGCTGGGGAAGCCTCGACTTCGTGGTCCATGCCATCGGCTTTTCCGACAAGAACGAGCTGCGCGGCCGCTACGTGGACACCTCGCGCGCCAATTTCGCCATGTCGATGGACATCTCCGTCTATTCCTTCACCGCCGTGTGCCGGCGTGCCGCGGCAATGATGAACGAGGGCGGCTCGCTGCTGACCCTCACCTACTACGGCGCCGAGAAGGTGATGCCCCACTACAACGTGATGGGCGTGGCCAAGGCGGCGCTGGAGGCCAGCGTGCGCTACATCGCCGAGGACCTGGGCAAGGACGCGATCCGCTGCAATGCCATCTCGGCGGGCCCGATCAAGACGCTGGCGGCCTCCGGCATCGGCGATTTCCGCTACATCATGAAGTGGAACGAGTACAACTCGCCCCTGCGGCGCAACGTCACCATCGACGACGTGGGCAAATCCGCCCTCTACCTGCTTTCCGATCTGGGATCGGGCGTCACCGGCGAGGTGCTGCACGTGGATGCCGGCTATCACGCCATCGGCATGAAGGCAGTGGACGCCCCGGACATAACCAAAGAGCACTGACATGCCCGAACGACTGCCCCACGAGAAGGGATTTCACGTCAGCTGGGATCAGCTCCACCGCGATGCCCGGGCGCTGGCCTGGCGGCTCGACGGCCAGGGCCCCGACAACGGGGCCTGGCGGGTGGTGGTGGCAATCACCCGCGGCGGCATGGCCCCGGCGATGATCGTCTCGCGCGAACTCGACATCCGCATGGTCGATACCATCTCGGTGAAATCCTACAACCACCAGACCCAGTCCGAGCCGCAGGTGATCAAGCCCCCCGACATGAAGCTGGTAGGCGAAGGCGAAGGCGTGCTGATCATCGATGATCTGGTGGATACCGGCCGCACGCTGGAGGTGGTGCGCCAGGTCATGCCCCGGGCACATGTGGCCACCGTCTATGCCAAGCCCCAGGGCAAGCCGATGGTCGATACCTACATCACCGAGGTCAGTCAGGATACCTGGATCTTCTTCCCCTGGGACATGGCGCTGCAATACGTCGAACCCTTCCGCGGCACGGACTGAGCGTCCTTTCCCGGCAAATCGCCCGCCGGCAAGGGCAAGTGCCCGCGCGGGGCGCAAAACCTGCCGCTGCGGCCTTGCCGACCCTGCCCATCCCGATTAGACAACCGTGGCGCAATCAGGTGAGGCGAGAACGGCATGGCTAAGGTCGCGGACGGACAGTTTTCCAAGGTGGCGGTGTGGATCATCCTGCTGCTGCTGATCGTCGGCCTGACCGGCTTCGGGGTGCAGAATTTCGGCGGCTCGATCAAGTCGATCGGCAAGGTGGGCGACACCGAGATCGACATCAACCGCTATGCCCGCGAGCTTGATCAGGAAATGCGCGCCCTGCGCGCCCAGGCGGGGCAGAACATCACCTTTGCCGATGCCCAGGCGGCGGGGATCGACCGGGTGGTGCTGCAGCGGCTGATCGGCACCGTGGCAATGGAGAATGAGGCCGCCCGCATCGGTATCTCGGCCGGCGACGGCGAGGTGCAGCGCCGGGTGCTTTCCACCCCCGCGTTCCAGAATGCCTCGGGGCAGTTCGACCGTTCCGTCTACCAGTTCACGCTCGAACAGGTCGGGATGAGCCCGGCCACCTACGAAGAGCTTCTGCGCACCGAAACCGCC
This sequence comes from Paracoccaceae bacterium, assembly GCA_026982515.1. Taxonomy (GTDB): domain Bacteria; phylum Pseudomonadota; class Alphaproteobacteria; order Rhodobacterales; family Rhodobacteraceae; genus S012-89. The sequence goes on along the minus strand of JALSGY010000051.1, from coordinate 481 downwards.
CGCAACCTGCTGGAGGGCGCGATCGCCGGCGGCGTGGTCGCGCCAGGAACCTATGCGCAGGTGATCATCGACTATCTGGGAGAGCAGCGCAGCTTCTCCTGGCTGCGCCTTGATGGCAGCGCCGTCACCACCCCCCTGCCCGAGCCCGACGAGGCGGCGCTGAAGGCCTTCTACGAAGAAAACACCGACGCCTTCATGCTGCCCGAGACCCGCAAGATCACCTATGCCTGGCTGACGCCCGATATGCTGATCGACAGGATCGAGGTCGATGAGGAAACCCTGCGCGCCATCTACGCCGAGCGCAGCGCCGAGTTCAACGTGCCCGAGCGGCGGGTGGTGGACCGGCTGGTTTTCGTCGACGAGGAAGAGGCCGCCCGGGCGATGGAAGAGCTCGCCTCCGGCGCCACCACCTTCAACGATCTGGTCGCCACCCGCAGCCTCACCCTCGATGATGTCTCGCTGGGGGAAGTGACGGCCGAAG
>JALSGY010000050.1 GCA_026982515.1 Paracoccaceae bacterium | reverse complement strand
TCGAGCGGATGTCCGAGCCTGCGCCCGGTTCGGTCATCGCCAGCGCGTCCATGCGTTCGCCCTTCACGGCGGGGATCAGGTAGCGCTCCACCTGCTCGCCCTGGCAGGCCATCAGGATGTTCTGCGGGCGGCCGAAGAAATGGGTGAGCGCCATGGAACCGCGCCCCAGTTCGCGCTCGACCAGCGCGAATTCGAGGTGCGACAGCCCGGCGCCGCCGACGCTTTGCGGGAAGTTGCAGGCGTAAAAGCCCAGCTCCAGCGTCTTGCGCTTGATTTCGGCGGCGATCTCGGGCGGCACTTCGCCGGTGCGTTCGACCAGGGTTTCGTGCGGGAAGATTTCATTTTCCACGAAGCTGCGCACGGTGTCGACGATCATCTGCTGTTCGGCTGTGAGCGCGAATTCCATCACTCTTCTCCGGTCTGCGCCGCCAGCGCTGCCGCCCGTGCCGCGATCTCCGGCTCGGGCTCGCAGGCGCGGCGAGTTTTCAGGCTGACGTGAATCAGGAGTTGCTCGGCCTCGGCCAGAAGCGCACCGGATTCGTCGTCGAGCATCCGGTGGGCAAGCCGCAGTTTCTTGCCGGCGCCTTCCACCACCCGGGTCTCCACCCGGATCATCTGCCCGGCATGGGTCTCGGCGCGGAACTGGATGTGGATATCCACCGTGAAATAGCTGAGGCCCTGCGCGATATAATCGGCGTCCGCCCCGATCCTGATCATCACATCGTCCGCGGCATCGGAAAACACCTGGCCATAGCGGCTTTCGTTCATGTGGCCGTTGTAATCGGTCCAGTCGATGGGGACGGTGCGGCGCACGGTGATCAGCGGGCTGGGCGTGGTGGTGCGGTCGGGCCAGAGGCGCGCCTCGTGCGTCTTGATCAACGCGCCGGCGGCGGCGTCGCGGGTCTTGAGCGCGCGCAGCATGGCCACCAGATTGTCGTCGCGCTGGCGTTCCAGTTCGCGGATGGTCAGCGCGCCGGACTGGGCGTCGGACTGGGTGGCGATCTTGTCGATGAGCTCGGGGGTCAACTCGGGCACGTCGGTCAGGCGCGTCCAGGGCCACTGCAGGCAGGGGCCAAACTGGGCGAGGAAATGGCGCATGCCGGCTTCGCCGCCGGCGATGCGGAAGGTCTCGAACAGGCCCATTTGCGCCCAGCGCAGGCCGAATCCGTAGCGGATGGCGTTGTCGATCTCTTCGGTGGTGGCGATGTCGTCGCGCACCAGCCACAGCGCTTCGCGCCAGACGGCCTCCATCAGGCGATCGGCGACATGGGCGTCGATTTCGGCGCGCAGGCGCAGCGGGAACATGCCGAGGCCGCGCAGGGTTTCCCGGGCCCGGGCGACCAGTGCGGGCGGATTGGCATCGGTGGTCACCAGTTCTACCAGCGGCAGCAGGTAGACCGGGTTGAACGGGTGGGCGACGATGATCTGCCCGCCCCGCATGGCGCAGCCCTGCAGATCGGAGGGCTTGAAGCCCGAGGTGGACGAGGCAATCACCGCGTCCGGGTGGCAATGCTCCTGTATCTTCTGGAAGGTCTTGCGCTTCAGCACCAGGCGTTCGGGGATGCTTTCCTGAATCCAGTCGGCATCTTCGACGGCTTGCGAGATGATGTCGCAGAAGGTGAGCCTGCCTTCGGGCGGCAGCGTGGTGTCGTAGAGCATCGGCAGCGCGTGGCGGGCGTTTTCGAGGACGGCGCGGGTCTTGCGCGGCGCTTCCGGGTCCGGGTCGAACAGGCGCACGTCCCAGCCGTTCAGCAAAAACCGGGCGGCCCAGCCGGCGCCGATCACGCCGGTGCCGATGATGGCGGCGGTGCGGGTCATGGGAGGTCTCCGACCCAAGCGGAAGAAGCGAGAGGGAGGTGGTCAGCCCCGCCCGGGGCGCTTGCGGCCCGGGCTGCGCCTGCCTGCCCCCCGGCAGGCTCAGCCCTGTGTTGCGCAATCACCGCGGCGCCCTTTTCACCAGCCCCAGTTTCTCGCGCACCTCTTCGGGGCCGATCACCCGCGCGCCCATGCGCTCCACGATCCCGACCGCGCGCTCCACCAGAGCCTCGTTGGTGGCCAGCACCCCCTTCTCCAGCCACAGGTTGTCTTCCAGTCCCACGCGCACGTTGCCGCCGGCCAGCACTGCCGCTGCCACATAGGGCATTTCGTTGCGGCCGATGGAGAAGGCCGAGAAATGCCACCCCTCCGGCACATTGTTCACCATCGCCATGAAGGTGTTGAGATCATCGGGCGCGCCCCAGGGAATGCCCATGCACAGCTGCACCAGGGCCGGGGCCTCCAGCACGCCGTCTTCCACCAGCTTCTTCGCATACCACAGATGCCCGGTGTCGAAGGCCTCGATCTCGGGCCTGACGCCGAGCTCCGTCATCATCCGGCCCATCTCCACCAGCATCCCCGGCGTGTTGGTCATCACATAGTCGGCCTCGGCGAAGTTCATGGTGCCGCAATCGAGGGTGGCGATCTCGGGCAGGCATTCGGCCACATGGGCAAGGCGCTCTTCGGCGCTGGCCATGTCGGTGCCGTTTCCCAGCGGCAGCGGTGCCGAGGGCGGGCCGGTCACCAGATCGCCTCCCATCCCGGCGGTAAGGTTGAGCACCACGTCCACTTCCGCCTCGCGGATGCGCTCGGTGACTTCGCGGTAGAGCGCCACGTCACGGGCCGGTGCGCCGGTTTGGGGGTCGCGCACATGGCAATGGACGATGGCCGCCCCGGCGCGCGCCGCGGCAATGGCGCTTGCGGCGATCTCGGCGGGCGAGCGTGGCACATGCGGGCTGCGGTTCTGGGTGGAGCCCGAGCCGGTGACGGCGCAGGTGATGAAGACTTCGCGGTTCATTTCCAGTGGCATGGGCGGGCCCTTTTTCGAATCCGTCGCACGGGGGAAGGTTATTCCCCTTGATCGGGGCTATCATGCGGTTTTGGATCATTTTCATGCAGAATACGAAAAATGAGCGGCGAAATGTCGGGGTGCTGCTGTTTCAGCACTTCTCCAACCACTGCCTTGCCAATGCGGTGGAGCCCCTGCGCGCGGCCAACGGCATACTCGGGCATGCGGCTTATCGGTGGGAGTATCTCACACTCGACGGCCGGCCCGTCACTTCGTCGAGCGGCTTGCCGGTAAGCCCCGGAGGTGCGCTGGCCGGGGCGGCGGGCGATGTGCTTTTCGTCATGCCCAGCTACGGCTTTCGCACCCTTGGCTCCCCGGCCTGCCTGCGCGGGCTGCGGGCCGCCTCGCGGCGGTTCTCCCGCCTGGTGGGGATGGACGCGGGCAGCTGGCTGCTGGCGCAGGCGGGCCTGCTGGAGGGCCGGCGCGCCACCATCCACTGGCAGGAGCTGGAGGATTTCGCCGAGGCATTCCCCGAGGTGCGGGCCGTGCGCGCCCGGGTGGTGACAGAGGGCGAGCGCTGGTCCTGCGCCGGGGCCATGACCGCCTTCGATCTGGTGCTGCGCATGATCGCGCTCGATCACGGCGAGGCGCTGCGCCTCGAGGTGGCGGCCCTCCTGATGCATGGCGATACCGCCGCGCCCCCGGCCATGGCACGGGCGCGCTCGCAGCTGGTGGCGGCGGCGGTCTCGGTGATGTGCGAGGCGCTGGAGGAGCCGCGCCCCATTGCCGCCATCGCCGCCGGGCTCGGGGTGAGCCAGCGCCTGCTGGAGAGCCGCTTTCGCGAGGAGCTGAGCCTTTCCCCGCGCCAGGTCTATCGGCGTATCCGCCTGGCCGCGGCGCGGCGCTACGTGGAGCAGACGGCGCTGTCGGTGGCCGAGATCGCCCTGCGCTGCGGCTATCGCGACCCCAGCGCCATGACCCGCGCCTTCCGGGCCGAGTTCGGCGCGTCGCCACGGGCATTTCGCGCCGGGGCGCGTTTTCCTGATTGACCAGTCAATAAAAAACCTGCAGCCTTGGCGACAGGGACAGCAAGGCAGACAGGAAGGGAAACCGTGCCCAGGATCGGACAGGAAGCCGCGCGCCGGGCCGCGCTTGTGGATGCCACCATCGCCGAGGTCGGAAAGGCCGGCTCGCTTGACGTGACGGTGGGCCAGATCGCGCGCCGGGCGGGCATGTCCTCGGCGCTGGCGCATTACTACTTCCATTCGAAGGATGCGATCTTCCTCGCCGCCATGCGCCATATCCTGGCGGAGTTTGCCGCCCAGGTGCGCCGCCGCATGGCGGGGGCGAAAACCCCCGCCCAGCGGCTTTCGGCGATCATCGACGCCTCGCTGGGGCGCGAGCAGTTCGCCGACGAGGTGGTTGCCGCCTGGCTTGTGTTCTACGTACAGGCCCAGCATTCGCCCGATGCGGCAAGGCTGTTGCGGGTCTATGCGCGCCGGCTGCACTCCAACCTGGTGCATGAGTTACGCGCCCATCTGCCTGCCGAACGCGCCCGCGCCGTGGCCCAGGGCGTGGCGGCGATGATCGATGGCTTCTACATCCGCCACGCTCTGCAGGACGGTGCGCCGGAGCGCAGCCAGGCCCGGGCGCTGGTCAAGGATTACCTGGCGCTCTGCCTTGGCCCTTGCGGTGCCGCAGCGGAGGGGCGGCACTGATGCGCGCCCAGCCCCCGGCCTCTCATTTCATCGATGGCGCATATGTCGAGGACGCCTCGGGCGAGGCCTTCGACTGCCTCTATCCTGCCACCGCAGAGGTGATCGCGCGGCTTCACGCTGCCACGCCCGAGCTGATCGAGCGCGCGGTGGCCTCGGCCGCGCGGGCCCAGCAGGAGTGGGCCGCCTTGGCACCGGTGGAGCGCGGCCGGGTGCTGCGCCGAGCCGCCCGGCTGATCCGTCTGCGCAACCGCGAGCTGAGCGAGCTGGAGACGCTGGACACCGGCAAGCCCCTGCAGGAAACCCTGGTGGCCGATGCCACATCGGGGGCGGATGCGCTGGAGTTCTTTGGGGGGATCGCCCCCACCATCAATGGCGAGGCGATTCCGCTGGGCCGAGATTTCGCCTATACCAGACGGGTGCCGCTGGGGGTTTGCGCCGGTATCGGGGCGTGGAACTACCCCACCCAGATCGCCTGCTGGAAGGCCGCGCCGGCGCTGGCCTGCGGCAATGCCATGGTGTTCAAGCCTTCGGAAAACACCCCGCTGGGGGCGCTGAAACTGGCCGAGATCCTGATCGAGGCCGGCGCCCCTGCCGGGCTGTTCAACGTGGTGCAGGGCATGGGGGCGGTGGGTGCGGCGCTGGCGGGGCATGACGGGGTGGCGAAGGTGTCGCTTACCGGGTCGGTGCCCACGGGCCGGAAGGTTTACGCCGCCGCGGCCGAGGGAATGCGCCACGTGACGATGGAGCTGGGCGGAAAATCGCCGCTGATCGTCTTCGAGGATGCCGATCTGGAAGACGCCATCGGCGGGGCCATGCTGGGCAATTTCTACTCCACCGGGCAGGTGTGCTCCAACGGCACGCGGGTGTTCGTGCAGCGCGCCGTCCGCGATGCCTTTCTGGAGCGCCTGGTGGCGCGCACCGAAGCGATCCGGATCGGCGACCCGATGGATGAAAATGTACAGATGGGTCCGCTGATTTCCGCGGAACAGCAGCGGAAGGTGTTGGAATATGTAAAGCGCGGCAAGGCCGAGGGCGCGCGCTGCCTGACCGGCGGCGGGGTGCCCGGGGTGCAGGGTTTCGAAGGCGGCTTCTGGATCGAGCCCACCGTCTTTGCCGGGGTTCGCGACGAGATGACGATCGCCCGCGAGGAGATCTTCGGCCCCGTGATGTCGGTGCTCGACTTCGACGACGAGGACGAGGTGATCGCCCGGGCCAATGCCTCCGAATTCGGCC
>JALSGY010000049.1 GCA_026982515.1 Paracoccaceae bacterium | reverse complement strand
CCATCAATCCCGCGCTCACAGTCAGGAAGATCCGCGTCCTGAGCGGGCGCAAGGACGCAGGAATAGCGGCGCCGTCTCAAGGCCTTGCAACGCATTGCCGAGAGCAGATCCGCCTGTCCTGCTGTGAATGCGGGATTGATGGATTCCGAACCTAACCGTCGAGCCGGCGGATCTTCAGCCGGGTGATCCGGTTGGCGCGGCGTTCGATCACCTCGAAGCGAAAGCCGTGAAACGAGAACACCTGCCCCTGAGCGGGGATGGTCTGGGCCTCGTGGATCACCAGCCCGGCCACGGTGTTGGCCTCCTCGTCGGGCAGATTCCAGTCGGTGGCGCGGTTGAGGTCGCGGATGGTCATCGCCCCGTCAACGATGTAATCGCCCTCATCCGTCATCTTCAGCGGCTCCTGCTCGGAGGTGTCGAACTCGTCAGTGATCTCGCCGACGATCTCCTCGAGGATGTCCTCCAGCGTGATCAGCCCCTGCAGGGCGCCGTATTCGTCCACCACCAGGGCAAAATGGGTATGCCGGCGCAGGAACTGGCGCATCTGGTCGTCCAGGGTGGTGGTCTCGGGAATGAAATAGGGCTTCATCGCCACCGCCTGAACGTCGAAATCTTCAAGCGCGTCCTCCATGCTGCCGGTCTTCTGGGTGCGGGCATACATGGCGCGCAGCAGATCCTTGGCGTGCAGGATGCCGACGATGTTCTCGGGCTCGTCCTTGTAGAGCGGCAGCCGGGTATGGGCCGATTGCAGCACTTTCTCCAGAATTTCGCGCGGCGGCAGATCGGCGTCGATCATCTCGATCTCGGAGCGGTGGAGCATGATCTCCTCCACCGTGCGCTCGCCCAGGTCCAGCGCGCCCAGAAGGCGGTCGCGGTCTTCCTTTTCCACCGCGCCTTCCTCGTGGCCGAGGGAAATCGCGCCGGCGATCTCCTCGCGCACTGCAAGGATGTGCCTGTCCGGATCGGTGCGCACGCCGAACAGCCACAACAGCCCGCGCACCAGCACCCGCACCGCCGAGACCACCGGCGCGAACAGCAAGATCACCGGGCGCATCAGCCCGGCGGCGCGCTCGGCGGCGGTTTCGGGGTTGGTGATGGCATAGGTCTTGGGCAGCACCTCGGCGAAGATCAGCACCAGAAGCGTCATCACCAGGGTGGCCAGCGCCACGCCCCCGTCGCCGAACAGCCGGGTGAACAGCGCAGTCGCCAGCGAGGCGGCAAGGATGTTCACCAGGTTGTTGCCCAGCAGCACCGAGCCGATCAGCCTCTCGCTGTCCTCGGTGATCTCCAGCGCCCGCTCGGCCCGGCGAGAGCCCTTGTCGGCGCGTGCCCTGAGTTTGCCCCGCGAGGCCGCCGTCAGCGCGGTTTCCGAGCCCGAGAACAGGGCCGAAAGCACCAGCAGGCCGATGATCGCGCCGGCGGTGATCCAGAAGGCGGTGTCGAGAAAGGGGGCGGGGGTTTCCATCTGCTTGTCTTTCCGGGGCTTTGTCGTCTTATGGGGGCGATGGGGCCGCCAATCAAGGGAGCAGGCGCATGGAGGGCGAAAGCATCGTGATCCGCGATCTCGGCGAGCTGGAGGGCGAGGTGCTGGTGTTCGGGGGGCCGTGCTCCAACCTGCAGGCGGCGCAGGCCCTGCTGGAAGAGGCCCGGGCGCGCGCCATTGCGCCTGCCCGGCGCATCTGCACCGGCGACGTGGCCGCCTATTGCGCCGATCCCGCCGCAACGCTGGCGCTTTTGCGCGACGAGTGCCTGATCGTGGCCGGCAACTGCGAGCGCCAGCTGGCGCGAGGGGCGGCGGAATGCGGCTGCGGTTTCGAGGCGGGCACGGTCTGCGAGCGGCTGAGCGCGGGCTGGTATGCGCATGCGCTGGCCGCGCTGGACGATGAGGCGCGCCGTTTCATGGCCGGTTTGCCCGACATGATCACCTTCCGCCACGCCGGCCGCCGTCATGCGGTGGTTCACGGCGGCTTTCCCCAGATCAACCGCTACATCTGGCCCGCCACCCCCGAGGGGGAATTCGAGGCGCAGTTTGCCGCCATCGAGGCCGTGGCCGGGCCGGTGGATGTGGTGATCGCCGGCCACTGCGGCATCGCCTTTGCCCGCCGGATCGGGGCGCGGCTGTGGTTCAACCCCGGCTCGATCGGCCTGCCGCCCCATGACGGGCGCCCGCAGACCCGCTACGGGATCCTGGGCGCGGACGGGGCACGTATAGAGCGCCTCTCCTACGATTACGCCGCCGCCGCCCGGGCGATGCGCGCCGCCGGCCTCGCCCAGGGCTACGAGCGCTGCCTTGAAACCGGCCTGTGGCCCAGCGAAGACGTCCTGCCCGATGCCCTTCGCCGCCAGCCCCGGCCCTTCGATGCCTCGAAAATATCCCCGCCGGAGGCATGAATCCCGAATAATCCCGAACGCGGGGGTTTCCCGCCTCAGCGCGCCGCCAGCGCCTCCTCGAGCACCCTGCGCACCACGCCCGGGTCCACGTCGTCGGCCACGAAGGCCCGGCCGATCCCGTGCACCAGAATGAAGCGTAGCCGCCCGTCCACCACCTTCTTGTCCTGGGCCATCAGCGCCAGCAGGGCATCGGCGCCGGGCAGATCGCCCTCGATGTCGGCCAGATCCGTCTTCATGCCCATGGCGCGCAGATGCTGGCGCACCCGGCTCGGCGCCTCCTGGGAACACAGCCCCAGCCGCGCCGATGTCTCGAAGGCCAGGGCGCAGCCGATCGCCACGCCCTCGCCGTGCAGCAGCCGCTCGCCATAGCCGGTGGCGGCCTCCAGCGCATGGCAGAAGGTGTGCCCGAGGTTGAGCAGCGCCCGCTCGCCGGCTTCGTGTTCGTCGCGGGCCACGATTTCCGCCTTCATCTTCACCGAGCGCCTCACCGCTTCGGCGCGTAACGCCCGCTCGCCCGCGGCCAGCGCCGGCCCGTGCTCCTCGAGCCACGCGAAGAAGGCCTCGTCGCCCAGCAGCCCGTATTTCACCACCTCGCCGTAACCGGCGAGGAAATCGCGCCGGGGCAGGGTTTCCAGCGCCTCGATGTCTGCAAGAACCAGCGAGGGCTGGTGAAAGGCGCCGATCAGGTTCTTGCCATGGGCCGAGTTGATCCCCGTCTTGCCGCCCACCGAGCTGTCCACCTGGGCCAGCAGCGTGGTGGGCACCTGCACGAAACGCACGCCCCGCCGCAGCACCGCGGCGGCGAAACCGGCCAGATCGCCGATCACCCCGCCGCCCAGGGCCACGACCACGTCGCGCCGTTCCACCTTCTGCTCCAGCAGCCATTCCACGGCGCGCGAGAGCTGCGCCCACCCCTTGGTGGCCTCGCCCGGCGGCAGCGCGAGCGCCACCGAATCGATCCCCTCCGCCGCCAGCCCGGCGCGCAGCGGCTCCAGGTGCAGGGCGGCCACGTTCTCATCGCTCAGCACCGCCACCCGGGGGCGGGCAAGCAGCGGGGCGATCTCCCTGCCCGCGCCGGCAATCAGCCCCTCGCCGATGCGCACCTCATAGGCCCGCTCGCCAAGGGGAACTTCTACCACCTGCCTCATTCGTCGCGCACCTCCAGTACGTCGGGCCGGGTCAGCAGCGCCCGGGCCACCCTTTGCGCCATGTCCTCGATGGAATACTCCGGCCGGGCCTCGACCACCAGATCGGCCCTGGCATATTCCGGGGTGCGCTGGCGGAAAAGCTCGGCCAGGGTCTGCCTTGGGTTTTCGGTGCGCAGCAGCGGGCGGGTGGTCCTGTGGCGCACCCGCTGCCACAGCAGTTCCAGATCGGCGCGCAGCCAGACCGAAACCCCCTTCGCGGCGATGATCTCGCGGTTGCGTGCGCTGAGGAAGGCCCCGCCACCGGTGGAGAGCACTGCGCGCTCATTCTCCAGCAGCCGGGTGATGACCTCGGTTTCGCGGTCCCGGAAGAAGGCCTCGCCGTCGCGGGCGAAGATCTCGGCGATCGACATGTTGGCGGCGGCAACGATCTCCTCGTCCGAATCGAGAAACGGCACCCCCAGGAGGCGCGCCAGCGCGCCGCCTACCGCCGTCTTGCCACTGCCCATCATGCCCACCAGCACGACGGTTTTCTTCAACTCGTAATTCACCCTTCAAATCCCGTTCCTGCAGCGCCATGTCTTCAATGGCGTGAAGTTCGGAAAAATGCCATATATAAAAGCGGGCAAGGCCGCCCCAGACGCGGCTGTCCCGAGGCTGGGTGGAAAAAAGGCGGAAACATGCTGTTCAAACTCTTCAAGCTGCTCCTCGTCCTGCTGGTGCTGGGTTTCGCCGGGCTGACCGGATACGCCTATTTCGGCGATCTGACCCCGCAGCGAAGCGAGGTGCGCACGCCGCTCACGGTGAGCGTTGACTAGAGCCACCGGCATATTCGCGGCGGCCGTGCTGTGGGCTGCCGGTGCCGCGGCGCAGGAGCCGCTGTCGGCCATCGACTGGCTGTCCGACAGCGTGGCCGCCCCGCCCACGGTGGCCGTCCCGGGCAGCGAGGCACCGGTTTCCGATGGGGCGATGCCGGGGGATGTCTCGGTTGCGCCCCTGGGGCGGGCCACGCCCGATGCGGTGGGGCTGCTGCCGCCGTCTGTCACCGGATTGCCGCGCGATCTGTGGGGCGCCAGCCTGTCGGACGACATCGCCCGGCGGTTGCGCTCGGAGCATGACGACATGCCGCCCGCCCTGCGCCGGCTGCTCTATACCATCCTGCTGGCCGAACTGGATCCGCCGGTGGATGCCGGACCCGAGCCGCGGCTCTTTCTGGCCCGGGTCGATACGCTGCTGGAGCTGGGAGCGCTGGACCAGGCCTGGGAGCTGCTGCAACGGAGCGGGCAGCGGTATCGGGAAATCTTCCGCCGCCTCTTCGACACCGCGCTGCTCCTGCGCGTCGAGGACGAGGCCTGCGCCATCCTGCGCACCACGCCCGAGCTTTCGCCCACCTTCCCGGCCCGCATCTTCTGTCTGGCCCGCAGCGGCGACTGGGGGGCGGCGGCGCTGACGCTGGGGATCGCCCGCGCGCTGGGCTACATCAGCCCGGAGGACGATGCGCTGCTGTCGCGCTTCCTCGATCCGGTGCTGTTCGAGGGCGACATGTGGGTGCCACCGCCGGAAAATCCCACGCCGCTGGAGTTCCGCATGCTCGAGGCGATCGGAGAGCCGCTGCCCACCGCCGGGCTGCCGCGCGCCTTCGCCCATGCGGATTTGCAGTCCAATTCGGGCTGGAAGACCCAGATCGAGGCGGCCGAGCGGCTGACCCGCACCGGCGCGCTGGACCCCAACCGGCTGCTCGGGCTTTATACCGAGCGCAAGCCCGCCGCCTCGGGCGGGCTGTGGGAGAGGGTCCATGCCATCCAGGCGCTGGATGCGGCGATTCGCGCCGGCGATGCGGGCGCGGTGGCCGAGGCCCTGCCCGAGGCCTGGGTGCAGATGTCCCGCGCAGGGCTGGAGCCCGCTTTCGCCGCCCTCTATGCCGAGCCGCTCTCGGCCCTGTCCCTGCCGCCGCAGCTGGCCGGGCTGGTGTTCGCCATCGGCCTGTTGTCGGATGGCTACGAGCAGTTCGCCCGCGACTTTCCGGCTGAAAGCGAGCAGGAGCAACTGCTGGCAGCGCTTGCGCGCGGCGAACCGGGGGATTTCCGTGCCGCCGATCCGCTGCACGCCGCCATCCAGGAGGGCTTTCGCCGCCAGGGCATTCCGGTGCGGCTGCAGTCGCTGATGGCCGAGAACCGGCCGGGCGAGGCGATTTTGCGCGCGATGGAACTTTTCGTCAGCGGGGCGCGCGGCGATCTCGACGAGTTGACCGATGCGCTGACCTTCCTGCGCGCCATGGGTCTGGAAGAA
>JALSGY010000048.1 GCA_026982515.1 Paracoccaceae bacterium | reverse complement strand
CACGTTGCTGTAGAAGCCGTATTCGCGCGGGTTCTGCATGTTCCACGTCGCGGGGGGCTGTTTTTCCACCAGGCTGATGCGCACGATCGACTTGATCGACTTGAAGCCGTATTTCCACGGCACCACGAGCCGCAGCGGCGCGCCGTTCTGGTTGGGCATCTCCTCGCCGTAAAGGCCGGTGGCCAGAATCGTCAGCGGGTGCATCGCCTCATCAAGCCTCAGCCCCTCGCGGTAGGGCCACTCCAGAATCCCGCGGCGCTGGCCGGGCATCTCTTCGGGACGCACCAGGGTTTCGAAAGAGACGTATCTGGCCGAGGGGCGCACGCCCACCCTGTCCAGCAGGGTCTTCAGCTCGAACCCCACCCAGGGCACCACCATGGCCCAGGCCTCGACGCAGCGCAGGCGGTAGATGCGCTCTTCCAGGGTGACGCCCTTCAGGATATCGGCCAGATCGTAGGTGCCGGGGCGCTCCACCAGCCCGTCGATCTTCACCGCCCACGGGTCGGTGGTGAGATTGCCGGCATAGCGCGCCGGGTCGGTCTTGTCGGTGCCGAATTCGTAGAAGTTGTTGTACTGGGTGATCTGATCCCAGGTATTCGGCATCTGATCGGTGGAATACTTGCTTGGCACGGTCTGCAGCTTCGCCTTGCCGAATGCCGGCCCGGCCAGAGCCACCCCCGCCGCCCCGGCAATCAGTTGCCGCCGGTTCAGATATGCCGCCCGCGGCGTAACATCCGACCACTTCAGATCATTCTTCCAGCGCCCAGCCATCGCTTCCTCCTGAATGTTCGCCCACATGAACTAGCCCCGGGGCGGCTCAAATCCAAACAAACAAATCTCACGTTCCTGTAGAATATTGAAACATGCCCCACCGGCCGGTGGGCAGATTGACATGGGGGGCGGCTTGCGGCCTTCTCCCCGAAGGAACCGGCAGGGGGAGGCAGCGGGATGAAGACGGCCATCGTCACGGGGGCGGCACGCGGAATCGGGCTGGCCACCACGAAGCTATTCGTCGAAAACGGCTGGCAGGTGGCCATGATCGACCGCGACGCCCCCGAGCTTGGAAAAGCGGCAGGTTCATTGAGCCGGGTCCTTCCCGTGGTCTGCGATGTCTCGCAGCCCGATCAGGTGGCACGGATGATCGACGAGGTGCAAGCCCGGCACGGGCGTATCAACGCACTGGTCAACAATGCCGGCGTGGCCGAGTTCGGCCCCATCGAGGAAACCGATCTCGCCCGCTGGCGACGGGTGATGGAAACCAACCTCGACGGGGTGTTCCTGTGCTCGCAGGCGGCACTGCCGATGCTGAAGGAAAGCCGCGGCAGCATCGTTAATATCGCCTCGATCTCGGGGCTGCGCGCCTCGACCCTGCGAGTGGCCTATGGCACCTCCAAGGCCGCCGTGCAGCAGCTGACACGGCAGCAGGCGGTGGAACTGGGAGAGTTCGGGATCCGCGCCAACTGCGTGGCGCCGGGGCCGGTGCGCACCAGGCTGGCCATGGCCGTGCACACGCCGGAGATCATCGCCGCCTATCACGATGCGATCCCGCTGAACCGCTACGGCACCGAACGCGAAATCGCCTCGGTGATCGTCTTCCTGTGCTCGGAGGGGGCCTCTTACGTCACCGGGCAGACCATTGCCGTGGATGGTGGCTTCGAATCCGCCGGGGTGGGGCTGCCGGCACTGCGCGAGGCGCGGGGCGACAGATAGAAAAAGCCCCGCCGGATGGGCGGGGCTTTCGGGTTTCGGCCTCAGTGGATCGGCCTGGCCTCGTCGGGCTCGGCGCGATGGGTGGCCTTGACACCGGTGTCGAAGACCAGCCCGTCGGGACCGGCCGTAACCGAGACGGTATCGCCCTCCGTGATCTCGCCGGCCAGCAGCATTTCGGCCAGCGGATCCTGCAGCGCGTGCTGGATGACCCGCTTGAGCGGCCGGGCCCCGTAGACCGGATCGTAGCCCTCGTCAGCCAGCCACTGGCGCGCGCTCTCGTCCAGCTCGAGGTCGATGTGGCGCGTGGCCAGGCGCTTCTTCAGCAGGCCGATCTGGATCTCGACGATACCCTTCATGTCTTCGCGGCTCAGCCGATCGAAGATGATGATCTCGTCGAGACGGTTCAGGAACTCGGGCCGGAAATGGGCCCGCACGGCCTCCATCACCTCGCGCTTGGCCTCGGAGGCATCGGCCCCTTCGGGCAACTGGCTGAGCGCCTGGCTGCCGAGGTTCGAAGTCAGCACGATCAGCGTCTGCTTGAAGTCCACCGTGCGACCCTGACCGTCGGTCAGCACACCATCGTCGAGCACCTGCAAGAGCACGTTGAACACGTCCGGGTGCGCCTTCTCGACCTCGTCGAACAGGATCACCTGGTAGGGGCGCCGGCGCACCGCCTCGGTCAGGACGCCGCCCTCGTCATAGCCCACATAGCCCGGGGGCGCGCCGATCAGGCGGGCGACCGAGTGCTTCTCCATGAACTCCGACATGTCGATCCGCACCATCGCGTGTTCGTCGTCGAAGAGATACTCGGCCACCGCCTTGGTCAGCTCGGTCTTGCCGACGCCGGTAGGCCCGAGGAACAGGAAGCTGCCCAGCGGGCGGTTCGGGTCATTGAGCCCGGCCCGCGCCCGGCGCACCGCGTTGGCGACCGCCTGCACGGCCTGTTCCTGGCCGATCACGCGCTGGCCCAGCACCTCTTCCATGCGCAGCAGCTTGTCGCGCTCACCTTCCAGGAGCTTGGAGGTCGGGATGCCCGTCCAGCGCTCGACCACCTCGGCCACCTGCTCGGGGCCAACGGCCTCGTCCACCAGCTCGGTGCTGGCCTCTTCGGCCTCGGCCTCGGCCAGCTTGCGCTCCAGTTCCGGAATCACCGAATAGGCCAGCTCGCCGGCCCGGGCGAGATTGCCCTCGCGCTTGGCCTGGTCAAGTTCTGCACGGGCCTGATCCAGCTGTTCCTTCAACTCACGGGCACTTTCCAGCTTGTCGCGCTCGGCCTGCCACTGGGCCGTCATCTCGGCCGATTTCTGCTGCAGCTCGGCCAGTTCCTTCTCGAGCTTCTCGAGCCGTTGCTTGGAGGCCTTGTCCTTCTCCTTCTTCAGCGCCTCGGCCTCGATCTGCAACTGCAGGATCTGCCGATCAAGCTGATCCAGCTCCTCAGGTTTGGAATCCACTTCCATGCGCAGCCGGCTCGCGGCCTCGTCGATCAGGTCGATCGCCTTGTCGGGAAGAAACCGGTCGGTGATGTAGCGATGCGACAGCGTGGCCGCGGCCACCAGCGCACTGTCCGAGATCTGCACGCCGTGGTGCAGCTCGTACTTCTCCTTGATGCCGCGCAGGATGGAGATCGTATCCTCCACGGTGGGCTCCTCCACCATCACCGGCTGGAAACGCCGCGCAAGTGCCGCGTCCTTCTCCACGTGCTTGCGGTATTCATCCAGCGTGGTGGCGCCGACGCAGTGCAGCTCGCCGCGCGCAAGGGCAGGCTTGATCAGGTTGGCCGCGTCCATCGCGCCATCCGTCTTGCCCGCACCTACCAGCATGTGCATCTCGTCGATGAACAGGATGATCTCGCCAGCCGCGGCGGTGACCTCGTTGAGCACCGCCTTCAGGCGCTCCTCGAACTCGCCGCGATATTTCGCACCGGCGATCAGCGCCCCCATGTCGAGCGCCAGAAGCTTCTTGTTCTTCAGGCTTTCGGGCACGTCGCCATTGACGATGCGCAGCGCCAGCCCCTCGACGATGGCGGTCTTGCCGACGCCGGGCTCGCCGATCAGCACCGGGTTGTTCTTGGTGCGCCGGCTCAGCACCTGCATGGTGCGGCGGATTTCATCGTCACGCCCGATGATCGGGTCGATCTTGCCTTCGCGCGCCCGTTCCGTCAGGTCGATGGTATATTTCTTCAGCGCCTCATAGCTGTCCTCGGCGCTGGCCGAATCGGCGGTGCGCCCCTTGCGGATATCGTTGATCGCGGCATTGAGGTTCTGGGCGGTGACGGCACCGGCCTCCAGGGCCTCCTTCGCCTTCGAACGCACAACCGCCAGCGCGGTCAGGATGCGCTCGACGGGGACGAAACTGTCACCCGCCTTGGTGGCGATCTTCTCGGCCTCGTCCAGCACCCTGACGGTCTGCTGGTCCATGTAGGTCTGGCCGGCATCGCCGGTGACCTTCGGCATCTTTTCCAGTGCGGCCTCGACCGCCTCGCGCACCCGCTCGGGCGAGCCGCCGGCACGGGCGATCAGGTTGGCCGCGAGCCCCTGATCGTCATCCAGCAATGCCTTGAGCAAATGTTCGGGAGCCAGTCTCTGATGGTTCTCCCGCATCGCGATCGTCTGGGCCGCCTGAAGAAAACCCCTCGACCGCTCCGTGAACTTTTCCATGTTCATCGGCTATCTCCTTTCCTAAGCGCCCGTTTTGCGGATGCCCGCCCCTGCGGCACACCCTTGCCGGGCCTCGCCAGTCTATTTGGGCATCGCACCGGGCCTTCACAAGCCCCGACCGGCCAGGAAAACGCCTTCTGATTGCAATCAGGGGCAGAGCCACCGCGCAGGGCCCGGCCGGCACGGTGCCCACCAGCCGTGCCCATGCTTGCCGAAGGGCAAACCACGCCCTATGAGGGCGCGAACACCGATGGAGCCCGCCATGACCGATGACCGCCTGATCGTCGCACTCGATCTGCCCAATGCACTGAAAGGGCTGGAAATGGCCCGGCGCATCGGGGATGCCGCGAACTTCTACAAGATCGGGCTGGGAATGCTGACGGGCGGCGGGCTGGCGCTGGCGGGCGAGCTCAAGCAGGAACACGGCAAGCGCATCTTCCTTGATATGAAGCTGTTCGACATCGGCGCCACGATAGAGCGCGCGGTGCGCGGCATTGCCGGGTTCGGGCTGGACTTCCTCACCGTTCACGGCGACCCGCAGGTGGTGCGCGCGGCAAGGGAGGGCGCGGGCGAAACTGGGCTGAAGATCCTGGCGGTCACCGTTCTCACCTCGCTTGACCGCGCCGATCTGGACGCCGCCCTGATCAGGGAGGGTGCGCTGGAGGACATCGTGCAGGAACGCGCGGCACGCGCGCTGGAGGCCGGGGCCCACGGGGTGATCGCCTCGCCGCGCGAAGCCGCCGCGATCCGGACCCTGCCCGAGGCCGCGGGCAGGCTGATCGTGACCCCGGGGGTGCGCCCGGCCGGGGCCGCCCCGGGCGATCAGAAGCGCATCGCCACACCGGCCGAGGCCATCGCCGCGGGGGCCGATCACATTGTCGTCGGCCGTCCCGTTCTGACGGCACGCGATCCGCGCGCCGCCGTCCTCGACATCCAGCGCGAGATCGAGACTGCGGGCCGTTGAGCCGGGCTTGCCGGCTCAGAACTTCTGCAGGATGCCGATGCGCAGGGAGTGATCCACAGGAGTTGCCTTGGTGGTATTTGCCCCACCGTCCGACAGCGTCACGCCCCGATAGGACGTGTAGCGGTATTCCACCCGGTACGACCAGTCATCGCCCAGCGGGCGTTCCCAGCCGCTTGCGATCGTATAGCCCTCGGTGGCAAAGCTGCTGTCGATGCTGTTCACCCCGTCCGACACCTTGTAGTCGAACCAGCCGACCGACACCCCGACCGCGAAATAGGGGAAAAACCCTCCGCTCTCGCGCCCCACGCGAAAGCGCAGCCCCGCGGCCATGTTCATCCGGGTGCTGGCGGAATCGGTGCCATTGACGAAGCTGTCGCCGATCGAGGCACCCAGAAGTTCCGCCTCCAGGGAAACCGTCATGGTGTCATCGCTCCAGCTGCGCCCGACGAACCCTCCTGCGAAAGAGCCCGCCTGCCTCAGCACGCCCATGCCGGGGCGGGCAGGGTTGAGCCCCA
>JALSGY010000047.1 GCA_026982515.1 Paracoccaceae bacterium | reverse complement strand
GCCGCCGTCCGCCCGGCCAGTTCCAGCACGATGTCCAGCGGGAAACGCGCGCCCGCACGGCTGGTGAAGCCGAACGAGCCCCGCGCCGCGTAATAGGCATCTCCCACCAGCCCGTCGATCAGCCTGCGCGCCGACCAGCCCTGTATCTGCTCTTCCTGATCGGCGGCGACGATCTGCCCGCCCAGCAGGGAAAGCGCCAGGTTGGTGCCAATGGGCAGCTGCTCGGCAAAGGGAACCTCGAAGATGGACGGGTTGTCGGCATCGGGGGCCTCCACGACGGCGATTTCGTCGATCGAGACACCGTCGCCATCCTCGGGCGGCAGGTCGAGGGACAGCTCGACCACCCGCGCGACCACCGGATCGAAGGCAATGGCGCGCCACTCGTCACCCGAAGGCGGCACCAGAACCTCGCTCACCACGCGAAACGGCCCCTCGGGGCTGTCCGCCACCCGCACCCGGGCACGCGTCGGCCAGTCGAGGCTTTCGATGTTGAAGCGCACCTCGCCCAGGCGCGCGGCGCGCAGACCGCTGAAGGCGATACGGAAGGTTGCCGGATTTTCCTGCGGGTAGAGAGATTGCCAGTTGGTCTCTCCGTCGAGAAGTTGCCCCGGCGTGCCGTTGTCAAGCGGGGGCACGGCCAGCAGCTTGCCGCCATTGGCCGTCAGCGCAAGGTTGGATTCGGCCCGGGGCGCCCCGGCCGGCTGGGCCACGAGCTTGGCGAAACGGGAACGGTAGCCCGGCGCCGAGGCCTCGTAGATCTGCACATCGCCAAGACTGCGCGCCTCCTGCCTTGCCTGGAACGTCAGCCGCAGATAACGCGCCGGGGTCGGCGGCAGGATCACCAGATAGTCCTCGTCAAGCGACACGCTCCGCAGGACGGGAACCGGCGCGAACGGCCCCTCGGGGCTGTCCCCGGCCACTTCCACGGCTGTCAGCTCGGCCATGCCGGCACCGCCCGGCAGTATGATGGCATCGACGAGGAAACTGCGGTCGTCGAGGAAACCGAAGGTCACGGTGGCCCGGGATGCGCCATCGGGGATGGACCAGCCCGGGCTCGGATCGCCATCGACGAGGCGGAACAGGGCGCCCTCGCCCACCGGCCCGGGCTGCTGGCCCAACGCCTGCCCGCCATGGCCGGCCCAGGCCAGATTTGCCTCCAGAACGGGCACCGACTCGCGGCTCAGCAGCTCGACCTCCTCGATGGTCAACCCTTCGCTTCCCTCGGGCAGGACGAGAGGCACGATCCGCAGCGCCCTGACCTCGCGCGGTGCGAAGGACAGTCCGGCCTCGTCACTCAGCGCCAGTTCTGCGCCACCGGGCAGCGGCACGAAGATCTTGCCGTCGGGGCTGGACTCCACCCGCACCCGGTAGCTGCCGGTAGCCGGCGGGCGCAGGCTCAGGCGCAGCCCCTCGGCGATGACCGGCCAGCGCAGCTCCAGCTCGATCGTCACCCCGGGGTCGGCCCAGGTGACAGGCGCATCAACACCACGGCGGCCGTCGATCAGCGCCTCGTGCCCGCCGCTTGCCCCGATGCGTGCCACAAGGGGGCCGGCGGTGAGGACATTGCGCAGCGGCGCAGGCGTGGGCAGGGCGGCGGGAAGCGCATCGGGCACGGCGGCCGCCATGCGATCAGAGGTTGCGGAGGCGGACGGTGTCGTTACCGGTGCAGTGGTCGCGGCCTCGGCCTGACCGGCCCCTCCGGATACCGGCACGGAGCCCGCTGCCGTCTCCATCTCTCCCGCTTCGGCCCGGGGCGTGTCGCCTGCCTCGCCGGCCGGCTCCGCGGCCTCCGGGGCTTTCTCGGCCTCGCTTTCGGCCGCCGTAACGGCGTCTTGCTCACCGCCCCCCGACACCGCGGGCACAAGCGGCAGAAGCCGCCGCTCCCCGGCCAGGGCTACCTCCAGCCCGCGCGGCTCTTCACCGGCCGGAACACGGAATACCAGTTCGAAAAACCGCTGTTCGCCGGGAAGGACATCAAGCGCATCCCACCACGCGTCAAGAAGATCCTGCGTCAGCGGATCCGGGCCGAGCGGGCCGCCGGCCAGAACCAGGCGGAAGACATCCCGCCCCGCCTCGATCCGCAGAGGAACCGCATCGCCGTCAAGCCGGTAACTGCCGGCAATGACGAGAAACTGCCCGCCTTCCTCCGCCGCCTCTCCCAGCACCTCCCCGCGCCGTTCCATCGCACCCAGGCGGAGCTCACCGGGCCCCAGGCGATAGGCCCGATCAAGGGTCTGGGGCTGCGCTCCGGCGACCGCGGCCCACAGCAGAATCAACCAGGCAAGCAGTATGCGAATCATTTCCGCCATCTCCCTTCAGCAGCATCCTGGAACAACGGGCTATTCATTCACCGCTTTCTCCTCCTCCGAGAACAGCGGCACCGGAATGCCGATATTGCCGCGGCCGGCGGAACCGGCGCCGACATCCGCGGCCGCCGGGATCCGCCCCCCCGGGATGCGCCCCGCAGCGGCCGCCCCGAGCGCCCCCCTGGCACCACCTTCGGCAACGAATGCCTTTCGGATCGAAGGGGGCATCACCTGCCACCAGTTCTCTGGCCAGCCATAGGCCTTGAGAATGGGCTCGGGCAAATCCACCTGGTAACCTGAAAGCTTGAGATTGCGCAGGAAAGCCCAATACTGGACGGGATTCTCCAGCACCCCCATCTTGCCGTCCGGGCGCACGTAGATCCGGGGCCATTCCCCGGCGCCGAGCCCTTGCGGATAGGGATTGAAGCGCTCTTCTCCATGAAGCACCTTGGGCAGCTCCCCGCGGCGCCTGGCAAGGTTGTCGAACCCCTCCAGAAGGGCCTCGGTGCGCGGGGTGCGGTTGCCCAGCGAATCGCCCACCTCGGGCTGCCACTTGATGATCCGCTGCTTCGGTGCCCACGGCCCGCTGATTACCGCGTCAAGATCGAGATCGGCGGTAACGTAGCGTGTCTTCCCGTCCACCTCCTTGCCGACGACACGAAGATCCTTGACGAAGCTGTAGCCCTCCGACAGCGGCTCATGCGTTACCGCATCGAACAGCCTGCCATCCTTCGCATAGGCCTGCCGCACCAGGTTGCCCTTGCGATAGATGCCCACCTTCTGCCCGTTGACCTCGAAGGGCACGAACTTGTAGCCGCCCTCCTCCACTGCCTTCTTCGTCTTTTGGGTGTAATCGGCGATCTTATTCCAGGCGAGGGCCCGGTCTTCGGCCGTGCTGGCCGATTTCACATCCCTGAATAGCTTGCTGAAGGCCTGATCTTCGGGGATCAGCCCGGCAATGGCACCATCGCTGGCAGACTTGCCCTTCATGAAGATGTTCTTGCCCACCGCCCCCTCGCGATACCATCGGTAGGCATGCGGATTGACCGTCCGGAACATGATGGCCGAATTGTGGGCCCGGGCCAGCGTGCGCAACTCGCCAAGTTCCTGCCAGGTAAGGTTGGACGCCTTCATCACATCGACGTAGGAACTGAAACCCTTGGCCTTGAGCATGCTCTCGGTGAGTTCGTGGTCGATCGCCCGCAAGGGGGCCGTTGTCGGCGTGGCGAGCCGAAAGTCGTCTAGCCCGGCCGCCCTGAGCCATTCCGGTACGTTATCGGCAATCTTGCTGCCCCCGTAGATCAGCCTTCGCACCCCCGCTCCGGCCGCTCTCGCCAACCCGGCCGCGCCCTCGACGGCCCCTGTCGCCACGGCCCTGGTCGCCCGCCAGGCAAACTTTACCCCGGCCCAGATGCCGCGCGCGGCCATGAAAAACACCGGCATGAGCGCACCGATGGCCACTCCGAACAGGGTTTCGGTAACAATGCAGGAGCCCAGGCCAGAGACGGTTTTCACCATGTCCAGGAAAACCATCGAACTGCAGATGGCGACGGCAAAGGCAGTTTCTATGGCGACCGTCTCGAGGATGGAATATTCGCTTGTCGCCTGGCCGGTGCCGTCCGCCCCCACGAAACGCACCTCGCCGGAGGCCGGATCATGGAGCCACAGGCCCGTGCGCTCCTGTCCCTCAAGGGTCAGGGGCCGGTCTGCCAGTACGATGCGCGCCCCGCCGGCAAGCGCCTGCTCGGCCGTGGCGCGCAGGAAGGGTGGAAGATACTCCGGCAGGGCGGCCCCGGCCCCTTCAAGAACCTGCAGCGGGGCTCCCTCTTCTTCGGCCCGGGCCAGCATTGTCGGCCCCGACCAGGAATCCGCACCGCCGGCCAGGGCGTGTTCCACCGCATTGGCCATGAGGGTCCATCCGAAAGCCGCCTCGGCGGGCAGCGCGCCTTCGGCAGGCAGCGGCACCGGCCGGCTGCCCTGAACGACAATATCCCAACCGGTTTCAGGCCCCCCGCCCGGCCCGGCGCCGACCCGGCGGTGGATGGCATAGAGGTCGGGGCGAAGCGGCACCCCGGCCAGACCCGGCCAGCGCTCGCGCAGCAGCGCCGAGCGGAAGATTCCGGCAAGCCAGGCAAACTCGAGCAGCGCCAGATCGTCGCCGGGAAGCCGGCGGGCAAGACGCGCCATGCGCTCCGGGCGCGGCTCCCTCGCACTTTCACGCAGAACGGCGGTGAGCGCGGCGACCGTGCGGCTTTCGGCCGCGAGCATCAGCTCCACCGGCACCGGCCCGCCGGTGAGCAGAAGATCGACGCTCTGGACAAGGAAGCGCAGAGGCTCGGCCCCGGCCTCCGGTCCGGCCAGCAGGCGGCGCTGACGCTCCGCGCCCTGCCCCGGCACGTCGAGGGTGATCTCGAGGACGAGCGCCTCCAGGGATGCCTCGGCCCGGGTCGGTGCCTCATCTTCCCCCAAGGCGCTTTCCAGCGCCCCGAGCGCCCCGCCGAACAGCGAGCCGGTGCTCTCGCCCATGTCGCCGACCGCCCGCACCTGCGGGTCGGCCGCCAACGCCCGGCCATCGGGCCCGAAGGGTGCACCGGCCACTTCGCGTCCGCCGGCAATGAGGACCGGCACGAACGCCCCGGCGGCGCTGTCCCCGTCCTCGCCCGAAAAGGCCCGCGTCACCAGGTTGCCGGGCCGTGTCACCTCGGGCTCGATCAGAAGCCGCAGCGAGGTGAAACCCGAGGCGGGCCGGAGCGTCTCGTCAAGCAGCGTCTCGGTGCGCAGCTCGCCGTTCTCGCGCCGGCTCAACTGCAGGCGGATACCGATGGTGGGCGACAGCTCGTCCGGAAGTTCGTCGAACACCGCCTCGGGTTCGGCCAGACGGCTGCCGGGCAGGGCGTCGGGCAGGGAAGGATCGAGGTCCAGCCAGTCCCCATCGGTGCGCAGCTGCACCCAGCAGTGATCGGCCAGCGCCTCGCGGATGGCGGCCTCGGTCCGTGGATCGCCTGCCGGTGTGAAGACGGCGCCGAGCCTTTCCTCGGCATAGAGGAAATCGCCCGCCACCACATCCGCCAGCTGCTGGCGGCCGTTGACGGCGAATTCCTCGGCCTCAGCCACGACCTCGGACGGCATTCCCGAAGCGCGGGCCGCCGAGAAGGGAAGAAGCAGCGCCGGATCATCCAGGCCCGGGCGCCAGGCCCGCCCGGCAGTGGCCTGCACGGCCCCCAGCATCGCCTCGACGCCCTCGGGCCCCAGCCGGGCGCGGGCAAAGCGCACCTGCTGGCCCATGGTGCGCAGCAGTTCTGCCAGAAGCAGGCTGCGATCGCAGGCATTGCCGCCGCGCGCCCCAAGCGTGCCATCGGCAAAGCGGCGCAGCCCCGGATAGGGACGAAGCGCCATCTCGTCGCGCACATAGGCAAAGGCCTGGCTCCAGTCCGAAAAGGCGCGTGCCAGGGCCTCGGGCTGATAGCGCGTGCGGTCGAGCCCTTCATCAACCAGCCGCGCCGCCCGTTGTGCGCGGGCGATCAGGGAAAAGGCATCGTCATTGGCGGTTCTGGCGGGGGTGGCGGTGGGCAGATAGGCAAGCGTAAAGACCTGACCGA
>JALSGY010000046.1 GCA_026982515.1 Paracoccaceae bacterium | reverse complement strand
GTCAACGTCTCGGTGATCGTCGAGGAAAACGGGCGGCGCGAATCGGGCAGCCACGGCGCCGGCGGGCGGCTGCCGCTGAGCGGCTTCATCGCCCCCGAACACTGGCAGGAAACCACCCGCGAGGCGCTGCGAATCGCCCTCGTCAACCTGCGGGCCGAACCCGCGCCCGCAGGTGTGATGGATGTGGTGCTGGGTGCCGGCTGGCCCGGCATCCTGCTGCACGAGGCCGTGGGCCACGGGCTGGAGGGCGATTTCAACCGCAAGAAAAGCTCGGCCTTCGCCGGGCTGCTCGGCCAGCGGGTGGCCGCGCCGGGCGTCACCGTGCTCGACGACGGCACCATCCCCGACCGACGCGGCTCGATCACCTTCGATGACGAGGGCACGCCCTCGGGCCGCAACGTGCTGATCGAGGACGGCATCCTGGTGGGCTACATGCAGGACCGCCAGAACGCCCGGCTGATGGGGGTGGCGCCCACCGGCAACGGACGGCGCGAAAGCTTCGCCCATGCGCCGATGCCGCGCATGACGAATACCTGCATGCTGGGCGGGCAGGCCCGGCCCGAGGATGTCATCGCCGAGGTGAAGGACGGCATCTATGCCGTGGGCTTCGGCGGCGGGCAGGTGGACATCACCAACGGCAAGTTCGTCTTTTCCTGCACCGAGGCCTACCGGGTGGAAAACGGCCGGATCGGCGCCCCGATCAAGGGGGCCACGCTGATCGGCGACGGGCCCAGCGCGCTGAAGAAGGTGCGGGCCATCGGCAACGACATGAAGCTGGATCCGGGCATCGGCAACTGCGGCAAGGCGGGGCAGTGGGTCCCCGTGGGGGTCGGCCAGCCGACCCTTCTGATCGGCGGGCTGACGGTGGGGGGCTCGGCCGCCTGAACCGGGAAAATTCCCGGCCGTTCACCACCCGTTAACCACAGCGGACGCATGGTGATTCCCGCAAGAGACGGAATCACGGATGGCCGAGGATCTATTCCCTTCCCCCCACCCCCTCACCCCACCCCACTGCGAGGAAGAGCGGCTCGCCTGGCTCCGCCTCTTGCGCTCGCGCCGCGTTGGCGCCACCACCTTTCACCGGCTGATGCGCGAACATGGCAGCGCCGCCGATGCGCTTGCGGCCCTGCCCGGGGTGGCAAGGGCCGCCGGGGTGCACGATTACCACCCCTGCCCCGAATCGGTGGCGGAGGCAGAGCTGCGCGCCGCCCGCCGGGCAGGGGCGCAGATGGTGGCCATCGGCAGCCCCGAATACCCGCCGCTGCTGGCGCAACTGCCCGATGCGCCGCCCATCCTGTGGGCGCTGGGCGATGCTTCCCTGCTGCAGCGGCCGCTGCTGGCCATGGTCGGGGCGCGCAACGCCTCCAGCCTTGGCACCCGCATGGCGCGGCGGCTTGCCGCCGGGCTGGGCGAAGCGGGGCATGTGGTGGTTTCCGGGCTGGCCCGCGGCATCGATGCCGCCGCCCATCTGGCAGCGCTGGAGCACGGCACCATCGCGGTGATGGCCGGCGGGGTCGATGTGATCTACCCCACGGAAAACGCTGCGCTGGCCGGGGAAATCGCCGAAAGGGGGCTGCGGATCTCCGAGCAGCCCTTCGGCCTGCTCCCCCGGGCCCGCCACTTCCCCCAGC
Source organism: Paracoccaceae bacterium (assembly GCA_026982515.1). Taxonomy (GTDB): domain Bacteria; phylum Pseudomonadota; class Alphaproteobacteria; order Rhodobacterales; family Rhodobacteraceae; genus S012-89. Next base: position 4,311 of record JALSGY010000046.1, on the reverse strand, counting down.
GCAACCGGATCATCTCGGGGCTGGCGGCGGGCGTGGTGGTGGTCGAAGCGGCGGCACGCTCCGGCAGCCTGATTACGGCGCGCGGGGCGCTCGACCAGGGACGCGAGGTATTCGCGGTACCCGGCCACCCGTTCGATGGCCGCGCCTCGGGCTGCAACATGCTGATCCGCGATGGCGCCACCCTGGTGCGCGGGCCCGAAGACGTGATCGACGCGCTTGCAGACGGGCATCCCGCCACCCGCGATGCCCCCACCCCGGCTGCCAGCCCGACAACCGGCGCGGACACGGCGGCCGATGCGCAAGGCAAGGCCGGGGGCGGACATGCGCCGCATCCCGTGCCTCCCGTCGCCCCCGCCGCCTTGCGCGCGCGCATCCTGCGCCACCTCGGCCCCTCGCCGCTGGCCGAAGATCAGCTGATCCGCGACATGAAGATGCCGGCCTCGGTGCTCTCGCCCGAGTTGACCTTTCTCGAGCTCGAAGGCAAGGTCAGCCGCCAGCCCGGCGGGCTGATCAGCCTTGCCGCCGGGGCATCATGAGCCCCGGCAATCCGGCCCGGCCGGGCTGTTGCCCGGGGCGGATGCGCGGCGACGTCACGAAAGACCGGCGAAAAGCTCTCCATTGACAATCGGGGAAAGGCGCACACATCTTCCCGCGCCAATGCTCCCAGAGCGAGTCGAGAGGAAATCCATGCCCGTCGTCGTTGTCGAATCTCCGGCCAAAGCCAAGACAATCAACAACTATCTGGGCAAGGATTACACCGTTCTCGCCTCTTACGGCCACGTCCGCGACCTGCCGCCGAAGGACGGCTCGGTGGATCCCGAGCACGATTTCGCCATGAAATGGGAAATATCTTCGGACAGCCGCAAGCACGTGAAGGCCATCGCGGACGCACTGAAGGAAGACAACGAACTGATCCTCGCAACCGACCCCGACCGCGAGGGAGAGGCAATCAGCTGGCACCTGGAAGAGACGCTGAAGAAGCGCAAGGCCATCGGCAAGGACACCCCGGTCAGCCGCGTGGTGTTCAACGCGATCACCAGGGCCGCCGTCTCCGAGGCGATGAAGAACCCCCGCCAGGTCGATCAGGCCCTGGTCGAGGCCTATCTGGCCCGCCGGGCGCTGGATTATCTGGTGGGTTTCAACCTCTCGCCGGTGCTGTGGCGCAAGCTGCCCGGCGCGAAATCGGCCGGGCGGGTGCAATCGGTCTGCCTGCGGCTGATCGTCGAGCGCGAGATGGAGATCGAGGCCTTCCGTCCGCAGGAATACTGGACGATCACCGCCCGGCTCGCCACCCCCCGCGGCCAGACCTATGACGCCCGGCTGACGGTTCTGGGCGGCAGGAAGCTGGAAAAGTTCAGCATCGAGAACGAAACCGCCGCCGAACTGGCGGTGCAGGCCGTCAACAGCCGCGATCTGGTGGTCAGGTCCGTCGAGGCCAGGCCCGCCAACCGCAACCCCTATGCCCCGTTCATGACCTCGACCCTGCAGCAGGAGGCCAGCCGCAAGTTCGGCTTCGGCGCGCGCCAGACGATGAGCGCCGCCCAGCGCCTGTACGAGGCAGGCCATATCACCTACATGCGCACCGACGGGATCGACATGGCGCCCGAGGCGGTGATGGCCGCGCGTGACGCCATCAAGGCGCGCTACGGCGAGGAATACGTGCCGAAAAGCCCGCGCATGTACAAGAACAAGGCGAAGAACGCGCAAGAGGCGCACGAGTGCATCCGCCCCACCGACATGGCGCTCTCGCCCGACCGGCTGAAGGTGACGGATGCCGATCAGCGCAAGCTTTACGATCTGATCTGGAAGCGCACCATCGCCAGCCAGATGGCCGCCGCCCGGCTGGAGCGCACCACCGTGATCGTCGGCAGCGAGGATGGCCAGGTGGAGCTGCGCGCCACCGGCCAGGTGGTGCTGTTTGACGGCTTTCTGCGGGTCTACGAGGAAGGCCGCGACGACACCGCGGCCGAGGAGGATGACAAGCGCCTGCCCCGGGTCGTTCAGGGCGAGCCGGCCGAAAAACGTGCCGTCACGCCCGAGCAGCACTTCACCCAGCCGCCACCGCGCTACACCGAGGCGACCCTGGTCAAGCGGATGGAGGAGCTGGGCATCGGCCGGCCCTCGACCTACGCCAGCATCGTCACCACGATCCAGGACCGCGGCTATGTGCGCAAGGAGAAGAACCGCCTGATCCCCGAGGACAAGGGGCGGCTGGTAACGATCTTCCTGATGAAATACTTCCGCAAATACGTGGGCTATGATTTCACCGCCGATCTGGAAGAGCAGCTCGACGACATCTCGGCCGGTGAACGCGACTACAAGGAGGTGCTGGAGCGTTTCTGGAAGGACTTTTCCGCCGCCATCGCCGAAACCGCCGATCTGCGCATCTCGGAAGTGCTGGAGAAGATCGACGAGGCGCTGGCCCCCCACCTCTATCCTGCGCGCGAGGACGGCACCGATCCGCGCCTGTGCCCCAAGTGCGGCGCCGGGCGGCTGGGGCTGAAGACCTCCCGGGCGGGCGGTGCCTTCGTGGGCTGCTCCAATTACCCCGAGTGCCGCTACACCCGCCCGCTGACGGCACCCAACGGCGACGATGACGGCACCAACGGCGAGCGGATCCTGGGCGAGGACGCGGGCGAAGTGATCTCGCTGCGCACCGGCCGCTTCGGCCCCTACGTGCAGCGTGGAGAGGCCACCGAGGAAAACCCCAAACCGCCGCGCGCCAGCCTGCCCAAGGGGTGGGACCCGGCCGAGATGACGCTGGAAAAGGCGCTGATGCTGCTGGATCTGCCGCGCGTCATCGGCCCGCACCCCGAGGATGGCGAGCCGGTCGAGGCCGGCATCGGGCGCTATGGCCCCTACGTGAAGCACGGCCGCCTCTATGCCAACCTGCCCGAGGTGGACGAGGTGTTCACCATCGGCATGAACCGCGCCGTCGAGCTACTGGCACAAAAGGCCAGCCGCGGCCGGGGCGGGCGCGCCGCAGCCAGCCCGCTCAGGGAGCTGGGCGAGCATCCCGAAAAGGGCGGGCCGGTGAACGTGATGGACGGACGCTACGGGCCGTATGTGAAATGGGGCAGGATCAACGCCACCCTGCCCAAGGGGGTGGAGCCCGCCGACGTGACCATGGAAATGGCCCTGCAGCTGCTGGAAGAAAAGGCCGCGAAGAAGGGTGGAAAGCGGCGCAAGAAGGCCTGAGCCACCTCCCTCGCCGCAATGCGGATTTTTCTTGCCGCGGCGCGGCAATTTATTGACTCCGGTGCCGGATCGGCCGAGAACACGGTCCAGACTGCACAAGGGAGCACTCAATGAAAAAGGTCTACGACTCGGCGGCGGAAGCCCTGCACGGCCTTCTGCATGACGGAATGTTCATCGCCGCCGGAGGCTTCGGGCTTTGCGGCATTCCCGAGCTTCTGATCAAGGCGATCCAGGAGTCCGGGGTGAAGGACCTCACCTTCGCCTCCAACAATGCCGGGGTTGACGATTTCGGCATCGGGATCCTGCTCCAGACACGGCAGGTGAAGAAGATGATCTCGTCCTACGTCGGCGAGAACGCCGAGTTCATGCGCCAGTATCTGAGCGGCGAGCTGGAGCTGGAGTTCAACCCCCAGGGCACGCTGGCCGAACGCATGCGCGCCGGCGGGGCGGGCATTCCCGGCTTCTACACGAAAACCGGCGTCGGCACGGTGATCGCCGAGGGCAAGGAGCACAAGGAATTCGACGGCGAGACATACATCCTGGAGCGCGGCATCGTCGCCGATCTGGCCATCGTGAAGGGCTGGAAGGCGGACGAGACCGGCAACGCCATCTTCCGCAAGACCGCGCGCAACTTCAACGTGCCGGCGGCCACCTGCGGGCGCGTCTGCGTGATGGAAGTGGAAGAGATCGTGCCCGCGGGCAGCCTCGACCCCGACCACATCCACCTGCCCGGCATCTATGTGCACCGCCTGATCCAGGGCGAGCACGAGAAACGAATCGAACAGCGCACCGTGCGCCAGCGTGAGGAGGCCTGATCCATGCCCTGGGACCGCAACCAGATGGCGGCACGCGCCGCGCAGGAGCTCGAAGACGGGATGTATGTGAATCTCGGCATCGGCATTCCGACGCTGGTGTCCAACTACATCCCCGAGGACATCCACGTCACGCTGCAGTCGGAAAACGGCATGCTGGGCATGGGCCCCTTTCCCTATGAGGGCGAGGAGGACCCCGACCTCATCAATGCCGGCAAGCAGACGATCACCGAACTGCCGCACACCGCCTATTTCGATTCGGCCACCAGCTTTGCCATGATCCGCGGCGGCAAGATCGCCA